>DMQJ01000498.1:0-11183 GCA_003455715.1 Acidimicrobiaceae bacterium
GACGTAGTTGCCCGTGGTCTTCGACGCGGGCGGCATGGTGTTGTGGTCGTGGCGGGTCCACGACGAAATCTTCATGCGCACACCCTTCTCCACCGCGTCGTCGCCCAGATAGGCGCCCCACGGCCAGCAGGCGATGGCCACATCGGTGCGGCACGGCAGGGTGTTGAGACCCATCTCGCCGTAGCCGTAGTAGGCGATCGGCCGGATGTAGCAGCTCGGCAACCCGGTGGACGCCACCGTGTCTTTCGTGGCCTGGACGAGCTCCTCCACCGTGAAGGGGATCTCCATGCCCATGATCTTCGCCGAGTTGAACAGGCGCTTGATGTGGTCGGTGAGGCGGAACACCGCAGGGCCGTTCGCGGTCTCGTAGGCGCGGATGCCTTCGAACACGCCGGTGCCGTAGTGCAGGGTGTGCGTGAGCACATGGATCTTCGCGTCGTCCCAATCGACGAGCGAGCCGTTCATCCAGATCTTGGGCGTGGGGGTGATGGGCATAGCCGTCAGCCTGCCACGCGCGAGGCGATGATGTCGCCGATCTCGGTGGTGCTGCCACTGACAGCTTCGGCGCAGGCTGCCCGAATGCGATCGGCGGCGGCGCTCTCGCCCAGGAAGTCGAGCATCAGCGCGGCCGACAGAATGGCCGCCGTGGGGTTGGCCTTGCCCGTACCCACGATGTCGGGCGCCGAACCGTGGACGGGTTCGAACATGCTCGGGCCGGTGCGGGCCGGGTTGAGGTTGGCGCTGCTGGCGAGGCCGATGCCACCGCTGACGGCGCCGCCCAGGTCGGTGAGGATGTCGCCGAACAGGTTGTCGGTGACGATCACGTCGTAGCGCTGCGGGTCTTGCACGAAGTAGATGCACGCCGCGTCGACGTGGTTGTAGGCGGTGCCCACCTCGGGGTAGTCGGCGGCCACTGCGTGGAACGCACGCTCCCACAGGTTGCCGGCGAACGTGAGCACGTTGGTCTTGTGCACCAGCGTGACGTGCTTGCGCCGCTGCATGGCCAACTCGAAGGCATACCGGCACGCACGCTCGGCACCCATCCAGGTGTTGACCGAACCCTGCGTGGCCACCTCGTGCACCGTGCCCTTGCGCAGCACGCCGCCCTCGCCCACGTACGGGCCCTCGGTGTTCTCACGGATGACGACGAAGTCGTGCGGCACCGTTCCGCCGGGGGCGGTGCCGATGAACGGCCGCTGGTTCACGTACAGGTCGAGTTCGAAGCGCATCTTCAGCAGCAGGCCACGCTCGATGACCCCCGGGGGCACCTCGGGAGTACCCACGGCACCGAGCAGGATGCAGTCGAAGTTGCGCAGTTCGGCCAGCGTGTCGTCGCTGAGAATCTCGCCGTCGCGCAGGTACCGCGCCCCGCCGAGGTCGAAGTCGGTCGTCTCCACGTCGACGCCTGCCGCGCGAACCACCTTCAGGGCTTCGGCGGTGACTTCAGGGCCGATGCCGTCGCCACCGATGACTGCAATGCGATGTGCCATAAGCCCGCAACGGTACCGCCGCGACCCCCGAACCCCGAAAGTTGGCGCTCGCACCGCACCCCATGCGGCGCGAGCGCCGACTTTGGGGTGGGTGGGGGTGGATGGTCAGTCGGTGATACCGAACCGGCGAGCCAGGGCTTGGTGTGGTTCCGCGTCGACGCCCGCTGCCTCGGCGAGGCGGGGGGCGAACCACGGAGTGGTCCACTCGGCCGTGAGCTCCCGCAGACGCTCCAGCGTTCGTAGCGGAGTCCAGTCCGACGGCACCACCACCATCGCGTACACGGCCTGAACACCGTCTCCGGACTCACTGTCGACCAGTTCGTAGTCGGAGTCGGAGAACCGCTGCACATCGGCCTCATCGGCATGGAACGCGGCGCGGAACGCGTCCCACGTGTCGTCGCCGGGCCAGACCGCGTCGAACTCGTACGTGGCGTAGCCACCTGGGTGCGTCGTGACGACGTGCGGCAAGGTAGGCACCCAGTCGTCGGGGCACGGATCGGGGCGCGGGTACAACGCGGTGGGCACGAGCACCACACGGTCGCCGTACCGTTGCGTCGCCTGCGAGATGTGGTCGGCGGACGTGATGACGGCCGTCGCCGGGCCGGTGCGCATTGCGAAACGCTCGTCGTCGGCGCCGTACGACACACGCACATAGCCCCACCGTTCGTCGACCGGCCCCTCCTCGCTCTCGAGTTGCAGGTTGAGCGCCGCAGCCTGCTCGCGGACGACGTCCCATCGCTCCACCACAGTGGCGGGAACGAGCACCTCCCAGCGATCGCCATCGACGGGTTCGGCGGACAAGCGCAGCACATCGAGGCGAAGCGACAGTTCTTGATCGAATTGGTGCAACTGTCGGCATGCGAACGCCCAGAGCCGGCGGGTGTTCACGGCATCGTTGTCGTAGTCGACGACGGTTGCGCAGTTTGCTGCGACCTCCGCCCACTGCCCGCGCCGAGCCGCCGCGTTGGCCCGCGTCCATGCCGACAGCGACGGCTGGTCGTCGCGGATCATGTCGGCCAATCGATCGAGCGCCGCGGCGTCGTGCCACATCGCCTGCAGAAAGGCCATCGCCAGCGCCTCACTCGCCGGCTGAGCCTGCACCCGACTCCATAGCAGCGCATCGGCGTCGGTCGCGCGGCCGACTGCACTCAAGTACCGCCCCTCGGCGAACACCAGCCCCTCGTTGTCGGGGGCGAGCCCGCGCGCGGCGCGAACGAGATCGAGTGCTCGCTCCGGGTCGATCTCGCCCTCGCTCAGGTACGGCTCCAGTTCATCAACGGCGCATGGCAGCTCGGGTGTCGGGATCGATGCAACCGTCGCTCGCGCTATGGCGATGCGCGGCCCCTCCCGCTGCGGGTCGCGAAGGTCGGCAGCGGCAGCCTCGAGCACAGCCAACGCAGCCTCCGCTGAAGCTCGGGCCCCTCGCCCGGCCGCCAATCGCACCAAGCGATCGGCGATTTGCAGGGCGATCCAGTGCGCCCCGTTGCGCTGATACTCCCGACACTCGTTCAACGCCTTTGCCGCGACCAGCCAGTCGTGTTCGTGCACACCTCGCGCCACGAGTTCTTCGTGCACGGCAAGCCAACTGTCGACCCGGTCGTCGTCGATGGCCGAGTCGATCAAGCCGAGTTCCACCGCGGCTTCTTGCCATCGACCGAGCGCCACAAGTGCGGTCGCGATGGTGTGTCGATAATCGCCCACGCGTGCGCGAGACCCGGCGCGCACTGCTTGATCAGCCAGGGCCAATCCTCGCTCCGGGTTGCCCGCAATGATGAACCACTTTCCGAAGCGAGCTTTGTCGTGCGGGTCCATCCGGCTCGCCGCCAGTTGGGCGTCGTAGGCAGCCTCGACGGCCGAGAGCAGCTCATCGGTTCGACCCGCGTCGCGGAGTGCGGCGAACCGTTCGACGTTGATGCACGCGAAGCAACTCCAGCTCGGGTCGATGCGACCGAGCGCCTCCTCGGCGACCGCCAAACGTTCGGGTGCGTAGCCCGGCCCGTCGGCCGCGCGATACGCCAGACACATGTCTTGGACGACGCACACCGACTGCGGGCATTGTTCGGTGGCCGGGCGATGCGCGAGCTCGAGCGTCTCCACCGCGAGGTGAAGCTGGCGACGCGTCTCATGTCGGATGGAAAGTGATTGGAGGTACCAGTGACGCGTCCACACCTCGAGCCACGGGTTACCTGCCGCGTTCGCGGCGGCCAAGAGTTCGGGGTAGGCCGCGTCGGCGGCCTCATGACGGTGTTCGAACACGTCGTTGCTGAATTGCCGGAACTTGCGCGCGAGCTCACCCTGGCCCGCCGCGGTCATGTCGCTCAGCGCTCGTTCGTACCACGCCCAGATGTTCATCCGTTGTCCTCCACCGCACGCTCGACCACCGCGTTCAACACATCGAGCGACGGCAGCAGCAAACCCGTAGCGGAGATGACGTTCTTCAACGCCCGCAACACCATCGCCCCTTCCTCGGCTCGGGGGTTCTCCATCATGTGGGCAGCCACCACTGCCGCCAGCGCGGGGTTGTCGAGGTTGACGTACACGCGCGCCGCCGCCCGATCCTTCAAGCGATCGGTGTAGAGGCGTGCCATGGCGAGCGCCATCGCCGAGATACGAGCGTCGGCCTCGTCGTCGTCGAGTCGTTTGCGCAGCTCTGCCTTCTGGTCGACCACGCGTACGAGCGGAAGCGATGCCGGCGCGAACCGGGCGAGCACCACCTCCTCGCCTTCGTCGGCGAGGTTGCGCTGCAGCCATGCGGTGGCTGAGTCGTCGAGTTCGGCGGGCTGGAAGAGTGCGTCGTCGCCCTCAGCGGTGCCGACTTCGACGAGCGTGATGCCCCGGGCCTGGCACCACTTGTGCAGGAACCCACTGACGCCGTAGCGGAAGCCGAGCGCGAGGGGCACTTGCAGCGCGGCGAACAGCATCTCGCGGAAGCCACCGGTGGCCTCGTAGGTGAGGTGCACGCGGCCATCGCGCACGAGTTCGTCGGGGCGAAGCTCGCCACCAGCCGTTGGTACCACCACGTTCGGAGCGATGACATCGAAGAGTCGGTCGTCGACAAGGGCTGCACCGAGCATGGCCTCGGAGTGTCGGCGAGTGATGCGTCGCCACACCTCCGGCCGCTCGGCCGCAAGTTGGGCGAGCCCGGTGACCAGCGCCTCACTGAGGGCAGCCTGCGTCGCGAGGTAGGCATCGTTGCGCTGCAGGTCTTCCCGGCTGGCCGTCGGCACCAAACGGGTCGACTCCACCACGCCGCCGACGAAGCCCGCCCACCGCGGCAACAGATCTGTTGCGTCGTCGTCGAGCAGCATGCCGCGCACGAACACCGACATCGAGCGATTGTCGCTGTTGCCGTACGTGGAACCGTCGTGCACCCACAGCAACCCGCGGGCGTCGCTGTTGCCGCTCGCCACCACCGGCAGCGTGCACAACGGTTGAAAGACCGGGTCGAAGTCGGCAGCGAACTGCAGCTCCGCGGCCGCTTGCTCGGTGGGATCGGACAACTGACGACGCCAGGGCGGCGAGACGTTGATTCGCTGCCCGTCCATGTGCACCGGGTGCTCCAGCAGCACGCAGTAACGGCGAAGGGTGCGCTCCAGCTGCTGATCGTCGAGCAGGGTGCGGTGCAGCGGCTTCACATGCAGCACCACTGTGGTGCACTCGCCCGCGGGTGGCACCGAGCGGACGTCGTAGTTGAGACCCCCTCGGGACCGGTACTCCCATCGTTCGTGTGGAGTGCGGAACGAGGTCGTCGTCACCACCACCTCATCGGAGATGACGAAGGCCGAGAGGAAGCCCAAGCCGAACTGGCCGATGAGGTCGTCGCTGCGGCCACGGAGCAACCGCGTGTAGCCGGCACCGATGGTGGCGAGGTAGGAGTGGATTTCCGCCTCCGTCAGGCCCGCGCCGTTGTCGCTGATGGTGATGGTGCCGGCGTCGGCATCGGCTTCCACGTCGATGCGTGGGCCTTCGACCGGACCCCCCTCGATGATGCGCCTGGTGATGGAGTCGTGCGCGTTCTGCACCAACTCGCGCACCGCGACCTTGGGGGTGGAGTACAGGTGCTCGCCGAGCACCGTCAGGAGCCCGTTGAGGTCGACCGAGGTGTCGCGAGTGGTGCTCATTCGTCTCATTGTGGCAATGCCTCACCGTGGCCGCCACGGCTCTTTCCGTCGACTCAGCCGAAGAAGTCGTTCATTGCGTCGCCGACATCGTCGGGCGACGGGGGCGGCGGCGGCGGTGGCGGGGCGTTGTCGGCGAAGTCGTCGACCACCTCGTTGACAGTGTCGCCCACGGTGTCGGTGAAGTCGGTGACCGCGTCCTCGAACGTCGGCAGCGGATCGTTCAATGGCATCAGCGTGAGCTCCGGCATCTCGACCATGCCGAACGTGGGCATCGGCAGGGGCGCCAACTCCACGCCGCCAAGGTCGAGGTCGAGGTCGAGATCCAGGCCGAGGTCGAGGTCGGCGCCGCCTTCACCCAGCTGCAGATCGAAGTCGCCCGCCACGGTGTGGCCGCCGAGCGTGACCGACCCTTGGTCGGAGAGGTCGATGCCGTCGAGGCCGAGGTCGATGCTGCTGTCGCGCTGGATGCCACGATCGCCCAGTGGGCCACCATCGGCACGGCTGTCGAGCGAGTCGCTCGCAGCGACGCCGTCGGCCCCGAGCTGCACCTCGGCCGAGCGAATGGTGCCCTCCCATGTGCCGTCTGCATCGGTGCGAATGTCGGTGTTGGAGACACTCACGTCGAAGCCGTCAGGGTCGAGTTCGAGGCTGGTCGCACTGGACCGTTCATCCGACGAACCGTCGGCGTAGACGCTCTTGTTCGACACAGCTCGGCCGAGGTCGACGCCAGCTCCCCCGACTTCGACGCTCGTCTCGCGCTCGATGGTGCTCACGTTGCCCTCGGTGTCGATCAGCACCGAGTCGAAGGACGACTCGTACGACGCACCGCCAGGGCCCACCTGGGCGCCCGTCTGAGCGTCTTCGCCGAGCACGCCGTACTCGTCGTCGGTGGCCACTGTGGACCGGCCGCGATGGATACCGATGCCGCGCTCGTCGAGCCACTCGCTCTTGGTCTCGGTCTCCTCCACGTTGTCCCACGGGCGTGGGGCGTCTCCGTATGGATCCGACTGGCCCTCCGCGCCCTCACCCACCGCCACATCGCCGCCGATATCACCTTCCAGAAGACGATCGAACTCTTCGTCATCCTCCGCTTCCAGTTCGCGAGCGACCGCGTCCGACGCCTCTTCGTCCTCCGACAGGTCCTCGTCCTCAGGGTCGTCGGGGTCTTCCTCGTAGGGGTCGATGTCTTCTTCATCGGGATCCCACGAGGGTGACGGACGGTCGTCGAACAGCGGCTCCTCCGGCGCGTCGTTGTCCGGGTCGTCGTCTTCCAGACGCTCCAAGGCCTCTTCGCGCTCGTCGCGGCTCATGTCGGCGGGGTCGTACCCGGCCGCCCTGAGCTGCTCCATGTCGCTCAGCGTGTCCGAACGCTCGTCGGCCGACATTCCGTCGAGTTCGTCCTCGGTGTAACCGAGTCGCTCGAGCGCCTCGTATTCGGCGATGGTCTCCCACACCGCCGCAGCTCGTTCCTCCGGAGTCATTGCGGCGATCTGCTCGGGCGTGAATCCATCCTCGGCCAGCGCATCGGCGAGGTCGTCGCTGTCCCAGCCGAGCGCGAAGAGCTTCTCCTCGTTGCTCATCGTGGCCAACTGCTCGTCGCTGTAGCCCGCGTCGACCAGCCACTGATCGAGCGCACTGCGATCGACCTCGCCGCTCTCGCCGTCTCTGCTGTCCTCAACCGTCCCGTCTGACATGCCGACATTTGACCACGCCGACGCCCGCTCTCGTACCAGGTGAACTCCCGGTTCGTCTCCAACGTTGGCGTTGGCGCCGCACCACGTGCGGCGCGAGCGCCGACTTTGGGTTCTTGGGGCGGGGTAGCCTGGCTCGCCTATGGCACGGCATCACCTGTCACGATCGGCGTTCGAGCGCCTCCAGGCCGAACTGCACGATCTCAGCACTCGCGGGCGCATCGAAGTAGCCAACAAGATCGAAGCGGCACGGCTGCTCGGCGACCTCAGCGAGAACGGCGACTACCACGCGGCCAAGGACGAGCAGGGGCACATGGAGGGGCGCATCCGCCACCTCGAGCACCTGCTCGACCCCGACAACCACGAGATCGTCGAAGCCGGCGCCGACGGCACCATCACGCCAGGCACCATCGTCACGATCCTCTACGAAGGCGATAGCGAAGACATGGCCGAGCGCTACCTCATCGGGCATCCCGAAGAGAAGACCGACGCGCTCGACATCATGAGCCCGCAGTCGCCGCTGGGCGCCGCGTTGCTGGGCAAGGCCGAGGGCGACGTCGTCGAGTACCAGGCGCCCAACGGTGTGCTGAAGGTGCGGGTGCTCGAGGTGGAAGCCGCCGGGTGACAGCCCACCCGCCGCTCCCCCACGGCGAGTCGGTCGAGCTCGAGGGACGAGGCACGACGTTCGTCCGGCACATGCCCGGCCCACCGGGTGCGCCCACCGTGCTCCTCCTGCATGGCTGGACCGCCAGCATGGATCTCAACTTCTTCACCTGCTTCGGTCCGCTTGCCGAGCACTTCGGCGTGGTGGCGCTCGACCACCGCGGCCATGGCCGAGGCATCCGCAGCCGCAAGACCTTCAGGTTGGAAGACTGCGCCGACGACGCAATGGCGGTGTGCGACCACCTCGGTGTCGAGTTCGTCATTCCCGTCGGCTATTCGATGGGCGGCGCCGTCGCCAGCCTGGTGTGGAAGCAGCACGGCGCGCGGGTGCCGGCGCTGGTGCTGTGTGCCACCGCGCCGTTCTTTCACCACACCCGCCAGGAGCGCCTCGGCTTCCTCAGCCTCGGTGGCCTCGCCGCGCTCGCCCGGGTGACCCCGACGCAGAGCCGCGAGTGGCTCACCGAGCGCTTCTACCTCCAGCGCAAACGCGACCAGTGGGAGGCCTGGGCAGTGGAGGAAGCCGAGCGCCACGACTGGCGGATGGTGCTCGAGGCCGGTCGGGCCATCGGCCGCTTCGACGCACGCCCCTGGATGAGCGAGATCGACGTACCCACTTCGGTGATCGTCACGATGCGCGACTCGGTGGTGCCGCTGCAACGTCAGGTGCGGTGGTTCGAAGGCATCCCCGGGGCCGAGGCCTTCCGAGTGGATGGCGATCACGATGCGGTGGTGGCCAACGCCGACCGCTTCGTCCCCACATTGGTGAGGGCGGTGCACTCGGTGCTCGAGCGAGCCTCCTGAGCGGCTCGCCCGTACGCTGACAGCCATCGCACGGTCCCGCCTCCTTCGACTCGCCGTTGGCGCCTCCGCCGTTGCCGGCGTCGCCGCGCTCGCCGCCGCGGTGGCCCAACGCGAGCGCCTGCACCTGCGCACCAGTCGCACGCAGCGCAACACCGACCTGGTGAAGCTCGGCACCACCGTGGGCGCCGCCTATGCGTCCACCGCAGCGCGCAAGCTGTTCGCCACTGCAGAGCGACGGGTGGAACTCGACCGCGAGCGCGAGTTGCGCACCGCAGAAGCCGTCGCCGAACGGTTGGGCAACATGAAGGGCGCCCTCATGAAGCTGGGCCAGATGGCCAGCTACGTCGACGAAGGCCTGCCCGCCCCGCTACGCGAAGCGCTCGCTCAGCTGCAGTCGAACGCGCCGCCGATGAGCGCCGAGCTGGCTGCCGAGGTGATCGAGCGCGACCTCGGCGCCCCTCCCGACCGGCTGTTCGTGGAGTGGGACCCTGCCCCCATCGCCGCCGCCAGCATCGGCCAGGTGCACAAGGCCGTGGTGGTCGACCCCGACACCGGCGTGGAGCGAGCGGTCGCGGTGAAGGTGCAGTACCCGGGCGTGGGCGACGCGGTTGCCGCGGACCTGCGCAATGCCGACCTGCTCGGGCTGCTGTTGCAGCAGGGCTTCAGCGGTCTGAACCCCGACGAGATGGTGGCCGAGATCAAAGAGCGCCTCACCGAGGAACTCGACTACCGGTTGGAGGCCCGCAACCAGCAGGCGTTCGCGCAGTTCTACCGCGGCCACCCGTTCATCCACGTTCCCGAGGTGCTGCCGTCGTTCAGTTCTGCCCACGTCATCACCAGTGAGTTGGTCACAGGCAGCGACTGGCAGCAGATGAGCAGTTGGCCCCAGGAGCAGAAGGACCTCATCGGCGAGAGCCTGTTCCGCTTCGTCTTCCGCAGCTTGTACCGCCTCCACGCCTTCAATGGCGACCCGCACCCGGGCAACTACCTGTTCCACGGCGACGGCCGGGTGACGTTCCTCGACTTCGGCTTGGTGAAGCACTTCAGCGAGGCCGACATGCGCACGTTCGTCGGCATGGTGAAGGCTGCCGCCTACGACAACGACCAGGTGCAGTTCCGGCGCATCGTGGAAGCCGCAGGCATGTTGAAGCCCGGCTGCCCGTCACCCGACGATGAGGTGGGCGAGTACTTCAGCCAGTTCTACGAAAGCGTCCGCAACGACCGGGTGGTCACGTGGAGCAGCGAGTACGCGAGCCGCATCGTGCGCCACACCTTCGACCGCACCAGCCCGATCGCCCAGTACGCCACGGTGCCGCGGGCGTTCGTGTTCATTCAGCGCATCAACCTCGGGCTGTACGCCCTGCTCGGAGAGTTGCAGGCCACCGGCAACTACCGGCGCATGGCAGAGGAGTTGTGGCCGTTCGTGGCCGGGCCGCCGAGCACGCCCCTCGCTCTGGCCGAGCAGTCGTGGTTGGCGAGCGCCCCCTTGCGCGCCAACGTGCAGTGGTGAGCACCCGGTAGGGTCGCACCCCATGCGTCGACCCCTTGCCGCTCTTCTCGCCGTTGCTGCCGTTGGCTCGCTCGTCGCCTGTAGCGACGACTCCTCATCCGTGGGTTCCGGAGGCACCGGCCCCGAGATCTCCGGCGACAGCGCGGGCGACAGTAGCGACACCTGGGTGAAGCCGGAGGTCGACCCACCCGCCGAGCAACCCACCGAACTGGTCATCACCGACCTCTCCGAGGGCGCGGGGCCGGTGGCGGTGGAGGGCGACGAGGTGCTCGTGCACTACGTAGGCGTGCTGGCCACCGACGGCACGGAGTTCGACAATAGCTACGACCGAGGCGAACCGTTCTCGGTCACCATCGGCGCCGGTGGGGTGATCGAAGGCTGGGATCTTGGCCTGGTCGGAGTGCAGCAGGGAGGCCGTCGGCGGCTCGACATACCGGCCGACTTGGCCTACGGCGACAGCGGCGCGGGCGACGCAATTCCTCCCGACACCGCCATCACGTTCGTCATCGACGTCGTCGCCGTGCTACCCGTGTTCACCGCCAACGACGCCCCCGACATCGACGTGGAGGGCGCCGACAACCTCGACGACATCTCGTTCACCGACCTGGTCGTCGGTGACGGGGTCGGCTTCGCCGACGGTGACACCGCCGTGGTGCACATGGTGCTGTACCGAGCCGACACGGGCGAACGGCTCACCGCCACGTGGGGTGGGCCACCGCTGCGCTTCCTCATCGGCAGCAACACCGAAGTGTTTCCCGGCATTCACGACGCTGTGCAGGGCATGCTGGTGGGCGGTCGTCGGCAAGCACAGATTCCGTTCGGACAGGTGTTTAACGGCACCGGCAACACCAACGTGGGCCTGCCCGCCGACATCGACCTCGTGGCGGTCATCGACAGATCGGAAGAG
>DMQJ01000498.1:11358-11602 GCA_003455715.1 Acidimicrobiaceae bacterium
CCCCCACGGGTCAGGCCGCTCAGGCAGCGGGCAGCACCACCAGGTGGGGTTCGTCGTCGAAGCGGGCCACTGCTGCGCCGCCGTGATCGGTGACGGCGTGCACCACACGTGCGCGGCGGCGAGGCGAGAACTGCCCGGGGCGGGGTGGCTGGTCGGCCGCGGCCGGCACCCAGCGAGTGGTCACCACCACGGCGGCATCGTCATCGAACTCGCCGAGCCCGTCGGCAGGCAGCAGCCCGGCCAG
>DMQJ01000383.1:0-309 GCA_003455715.1 Acidimicrobiaceae bacterium
CTCGGAACAACTCCTCGTCGGCGTGTGCCGACAACGCGCCGGGGGCAGCCGCGGGAGCGACGGCCGGTTCGTCGAACGGGAGTTGCAATGGCTCGGCCGACACGATTCGCGGGCGCCTACAGCGTGTCGCCGAAGGCGACAGGGTCGACCAACTGCACGGCGTCGCCGGCCACCACCCGGCCGTCGGCGTGCACCTCCATGCGGCAACCGCCGAGGTTGGTGAAGCGAATGTCGGCGGCATCGAGTGCCCGGCGCACCGTGCGCAAGAGCCCGGCGTGGGTGACCACCAGCACCTCACCACCCGGCGCC
>DMQJ01000383.1:497-5859 GCA_003455715.1 Acidimicrobiaceae bacterium
ACCAGCACCTCACCACCCGGCGCCTCGGCGGCGATTTCGCGGAACGCCTGCAACGCCCGCTGCGCCACCTGCTCGGGTTCTTCGGCGCCCTCGGGGCGGCGGTGCTCGGCGAGGTAGCCCGGCCAGCCTTCCTCGATCTCGTGGATGGTGAGGCCCTGCCACGGCCCGAACGCGGCCTCCATCAAGCCAGGGTGCACCTGCACCGGTCCCACGCCGATGATTTCGGCGAGGATGGCCGCGGTGTGCGCGGCCCGTTGGAGGGTGCTGCTCCACACTGCGTCGAACGTGCCCAGTTGCTCGGCCACGGCCACCGCCTGGCGCATACCCACCTCGGTGAGGGGCGGGTCGGCCTGGCCCTGCCACTTCCCCAACGCGTTCCACTCGCTCTCGCCGTGGCGCAACACGAGCAGTCGGGTGGGATGAGCGGCCATGCGGCGAGGGTACCGGAATGTGACGAAGCGCCCTTGGCCAATGCGCTGCTGCTGCGTACAAGGAAGGAATGGGAGCCACACGCACCCCGGCCCACACCGTCGTCAACGTTTCGTTCCAAGGCGACGACTGGGACTACGACACCACGGCCACGCTCGGCGGGCACCGGTTCCGCCTCATTCGCGTGGGTACCAGCGGCGACGCCGAATCGGCCGCCGCGCAGGTGGCCGCGTGGTCGGAACACGCACAGGCCGTGGGGGTCAGTGGGTTGCGCGAGGCTCGCGCGGCCGGCCACTTCACCGGTGCGCCGAGCGATCTGCAGCCGGTGTTGGAGGCGGGTCGGCAAGTGCCCGTCTGCGACGGCGGCATGCTCACCGACATTCTCCAGGAGTGGGCCATTCGGCGTGTGCAGGCCGAGATGCCCGGCTACTTCGCCAACGCACGTGTGGTGGTGGTGGGCGGCACCGCCCGCGAGCGCACCATCGCCGTGCTCCGTGAGTTCACTGACAACATCATCTTCGACGAGCCTGGCCATCCGTTGGTGTTGCCCGGCGAAGCGAAGACCAACCCCATCACGGCCGCTGCGGCCGGTCTCGGTGAGTTCGCCTTCCGCCACATCCCCGGTGTGGTGAAAGACCAACTCGACGGGCCGATCGGTTGGCTCACCGACAAGGTGGCACACGCCGCGGCCGCCGACGCCGATGTGTTCGTCGGCTCCTTCTCGGAACTGATGCGTTTCGGATTGCCGCCGTTGAAGGGCAAGGCGGTGATCACCAGCACGGTCACCGAGGAACGGTTGGCGGTGCTGGCCGATCTCGGGGCCGACCTGGTGGTCGATGTGGTGCCGCAGCCGTTCGACGTGGTGGTGGTGCCCGCCATGTTGGAGGCGATGGTGGCGGCGACGCTGCCGGTCGGTGGCGAGTTGACGTCCGACGACCTTGCCCGGTTCATCCAGCAGGCCGGGCTGGAGTCCACACTGTTCTGGCCGAACGGCAGGCGGCGCAAGAGCAGGTTTGCGTTCGTCATCCATCCGTTGTCCACGCAGTACTTCAAGAACGTCGAGCCGCTTGGCACGCTGGCAGGCATTCCGGGCATGACCGATGTGGTGGAGAAGGCCGTGGCGTACTCGCCGCCGTTCGTCTACAGCCACGTCACCGGCATCGTGTCGGCCACCGGCGACGAGGCCGAAGGGTGGCTCATCACGGTGGGCGGCACCCCCAAACAGATGCTGGCGCACCCGCCCGAGTTCACGTACTCGCGCCTGTTGGAAGCGGCCGAGATGTCGCGCCGGTTGGGCGCGCAGATCATGGGGTTGGGTGCGTTCACCAAGGTGGTCGGCGACGCCGGTGTCACCGTGGCCAAGCAGGCGCGCCTGCCTGTCACCACCGGCAACAGTTACAGCGCGTCGGGTGCGCTGTGGGCTGCCCACGAAGCGCTGCGTCGACTGGGTATCGCCGAGATCGACGACGACGGAGTGATGCACGGCAAGGTGATGGTGGTGGGTGCGTCGGGGGCCATCGGCGCCGCCTGTGCGCGCCTGCTGGCACTGGCTGCCGACGAGTTGTGGTTGGTGTCACCCGAGACGGCGAAACTGCTGCAGCTCAAGCAGGAGATCGAAGCGGAGCATCCGCGGGCGGTGGTGCATGTGGCCACCAATCCGACGGGGCCTTTGCCCGAGATGGACATGATCGTCACCGCCACCTCCGCTGCCGGGCAGAAGGTGCTCGACATCATGCAGGTGAAGCCGGGCTGTGTCATCACCGATGTGGCCCGCCCGCTCGACCTGTCGGCCGAGGAGGTCGCAAAGCGGCCCGATGTGCTGGTGATCGAGTCGGGTGAGGTGGAGTTGCCCGGCGATGTGCACATGAAGCAGATCGGCCTGCCCAAGGGCGTGGTGTACGCGTGCCTGGCGGAGACGGTGGTGCTGGCGTTGGAGGGCCGCTTCGAGAACTTCACCGTCGGACGCACGATCAGTTGGCCGAAGGTGAAGGAGATCTATCGACTGGGCCTGAAGCACGGGATGAAGCTGGCCACCATCTCCGGAGTGAACGGGCCCTACACCGACGACGACTTCGCCCGCGTCCGGGCCAACGCACTGGCAGCGAGGGAGGCTCGATGAAATCCGTGCAGGGCAAGCGGGTGTTGGTCACCGGTGCAGCGATGGGCATGGGTCGCCTGTTCGCTGAGCGTGCGGTTGCCGAGGGTGCCGCCGCAGTGGTGTTGTGGGACCTCAACGAAGACGCGCTCAACGACACGCTGGAAGCGTTGGCCGGGCTGGCCGAGATGGGCGGTTCGGGCACCAACGTGTGCGGCTACATCGTCGACGTGGCCAGTGCGCAGGAGGTGGCCGACACGGCGGCCGCGGTGCTCGACGAGGTGGGCACCATCGACGTGTTGGTGAACAACGCAGGCATCGTGCGCGGCAACCACTACTTCTGGGAAACCGACCTGCAACGCGACACCACCGCCACCATCGCGGTCAACACGTTGGCGCCGATGTACGTCACCCACGCGTTCCTGCCGGCGATGGTGGCGGGCACCGGGGAGTGCCGCCTGCTGAACCTGGCGTCGGCCGCCGGGTTCACGCCCAACCCACGCATGGCCGTGTACGCGGCCTCGAAGTGGGCGGTCATCGGGTGGAGCGACTCGGTGCGCTTGGAGTTGAAGCAGGCGGGAGCGCAGCAGGTGACGGTCACCACGGTGTGCCCGTACTACGTCAACACCGGCATGTTCGACGGCGCCCGCTCCGCACCACTCCTGCCCATCCTCGACCCTGCCGACGTGGTGGAGGAGGCGTGGTCGGCGATGCTTGCCGGGAAGCCGTTCGTGGTGCTGCCCAAGACGGTGATGCTCAGTGAGATGCTGAAGGGCGTGATCCCCACCGGTGTGCGCGACTTCATCGCCGACCACATCATCGGCGTGTACCACACGATGGAAGACTTCACTGGCCGTGAGGGCACCAGGCAGTAGCCTGCCAAGCCATGGCCACCCTGCGTCTGTTCGCCGCCGCCCGCGATGCTGCGGGCACCGGGTCGGCCACCATTGATGCAGGCACCGTGGGCGACGTGCTGGCCGAGGCCACCGCTCGCTTCGGCCCACAGTTCCAGGCCGTGCTCGCCACCTGCAAGGTGTGGGTCAACGGCGATGAGGCCGGCCCCGACATGGCGGTGGGTGCCGGCGACGAAGTGGCGGTGCTGCCGCCCGTGAGTGGAGGTTGCTGATGTCTCCCACCGATGCCGACCCGCGGTCGCTGTCGCTGCCCGAGCTGCGTGCACTGCGCGCCGACCTGCAACAGCAGGACGACGCGGTCAGCTACGTGCGCCGTCTGGTGCAGGCCCGCCTCGATCTCGTGCGCGCAGAGATGCGCCGCCGGGCCACCGGCGACGCCGACCCGACCACCATCACCGGTGAGCTGCCGGTCATCCTCGGCACCCACCTCACCGGTGGGCCCGCCCGCCCGCCACGCCCGGCCGACGACTTCAGCGATCACCCGCTGGCGCTCGAGCTGGAAGCGCTGTGCGACGAGGCCGGCAGCACCGACCTCGAATCCATGGACGACAGCGAGCTCGGTGCGTTCGCCGCTCAGTTGCACGAGTTCGAGCAGGCTCGGTCGGGCGAGCGCAAGGAGTTGTTCGCTCGCATCGATGCGCTCAGCGCCGAACTCGTGCGCCGTTACCGCGACGGTGAGGCCGATGTCGACGGCGTGCGCGCCGACGACCTCGACGCCGACGACACCGGAGCCGACGACGCCGACGACCTGGGCAGCGACGAGTAAGCCACGCCCATGCCCGACGTGCGTGAGGAGATCGAGCATCGGCTGGCCGACCTCGGCGAATTCATTCGCACCCAGCGCAATGTCGCCCAGATGAGCGTGCGCAAGCTGGCCGAGTTGGCTGGCGTGAGCAACCCGTACCTGTCGCAGATCGAGCGCGGCCTGCGCCGCCCGTCGGCCGAGATCCTCCAGCAGATCGCCAAGGGTTTGCAGATCAGCGCCGAAACGCTCTACGAACGGGCTGGCATCCTCGACCCCGACGCCCGCGGCACCCACGGCGTGCGCGAAGCCATCGCCGCCGACCCGTGGCTCACCCCCGAGCAGCAACAAGCCCTGCTCAACGTGTACGAGAGCTTCGTCGCCGCCCACCGCTGAGCAGGCGTAGGCCCACACCGACGGGGCGTGCCAGACTGGGCCCTCGTCATGCTGGTCGTTCTGCTGATTCACCTCGCCGTCGGCGTCGCGCTCATCGGGCTCGGCGACCGGCTGGGCAAGTGGTCGTTCGTCGGTGCCGCCGCACCGATGGTGGCCTCGCTCGTGGTGGTGCTCGCCGACGCGGGGGCAATTCTCGACGGCCGTCCACGGGTGGAGGAAGCCGGGTGGGTGAGTGGCCTCGGCCTGCGGTTCGACCTGCGCATCGACTCGCTCTCGCTGCTGATGGTGCTATTGGTGGCCGGCATCGGTGTGCTCGTGTGCGCCTACTCGATCGGCTACTTCAGCCACCCGAAGCCGGGCACCGGGCGACTGGCCGGCCTGCTCACCATCTTCGCCGGGGCGATGACCGGCTTGGTCACCGCCGACCACTTGGCCATGCTGTTCCTCTGCTGGGAAGCGACGTCGATCACGTCGTACCTGCTCATCGGCAACAACGACCGCGACCCCAGGGCTCGTGCAGCCGCCCTCCAGGCACTCCTCATCACCGGCGCAGGCGGGTTGGTGCTGTTGGCCGGGCTCATCATCGTCGGCCAGCAGGCCGGGTCGGCCAACCTGCACGTCATCGTCGCCGATGCCCCCGCGGGCGGCCTGGTGGCCGGGGGCCTGGTGTGCGTGCTCATCGGCGCGTTCACCAAGTCGGCGCAGCAACCGTTCGGTAGCTGGCTGCCGGGGGCCATGGTGGCACCCACACCGGTGAGCGCGTACCTGCACTCGGCCACGATGGTG
>DMQJ01000383.1:5961-11575 GCA_003455715.1 Acidimicrobiaceae bacterium
TCGGCGCGTTCACCAAGTCGGCGCAGCAACCGTTCGGTAGCTGGCTGCCGGGGGCCATGGTGGCACCCACACCGGTGAGCGCGTACCTGCACTCGGCCACGATGGTGAAAGCCGGCGTGTACCTAGTGGCGCGCATGTCGCCGGCGTTCGCTGAGGAAGGCTCGTGGCGGGTGCTCACCGTGACGGTGGGCCTGGTGACGATGATCATCGGCGGCTACCGAGCGTTGCGCCAGACCGACCTGAAGTTGCTGCTGGCGATGGGCACCACCAGTCAACTGGGCCTGCTCATTGCCCTGTTCGGTCTCGGCCTCCCTGAGGTCACCCAGGCGGCGATCGCCCTGCTGGTGGCGCATGCCGTGTTCAAGAGCGCGCTGTTCATGGTGGTGGGCATCATCGACCACGAGTTGGGCACCCGCGACGTGCGCCAGGTAGCCATCGGTGGCCCCGGTTGGCGCACGGTGCAAGTGGTGGCCGTGGTGGGCGCCATTTCCATGGCAGGTGCGCCGCCCGTGCTCGGGTTCGTGGCCAAGGAACTGGTGGTGCACTCACTGCTGCACGAGCGCCATGCAGTAGTTGGAGGCGTGGTGATCCTCGCCGTGGTTCTGCTGGGCAGCGTGCTCACCTTCGCGTACTCGGGGCGATTCGTGCTCGGTGTGCTCGGCCACCTGCGAGAGGCGGGCGACCCGCACGCGGCCGACGCTCACGCCCACGACGATCATCACGGGCACACCCCTCACTGGTACTTCATCGCCCCCGCGGCGTTGCTCACCGTGGTCACGCTGGTGCTCGGCCTGCACGCCGATCTGTTCACCCGCATGCACACTGCGGCCTCGAAGGCACTTCACCCGCTGGCCGACGTGCCGTACCTCGCGCTGTGGCACGGGGTGAACGCCGCGTTGCTGTGGTCGCTGGCGGTGATGGCCGTGGGCACGGTGCTCGTGGTGTTGCGCCGGCAGGTGGCAGCGCTGCAGCGGCATCGCCTTCGGGGTCTGAGCACCGAGCGCGGCTACCTCGCACTGTTGAAGGGGCTCAACCGTTTGGCGAACCGGGTGGCCGCGGTCGTGCAGAGCGGCTCACTGCCGCTGTACGTGGCCATCATCATGGCGGTGGCGACCGGCGTGCCGCTCATCGGTTTGCTGGCTGGCGATGGGTGGGTGGAGCTTCCGCAGTGGGTCGACCTGCCTGTCCACCTGGCCATCGCACTGGTGCTGGTGGTGGGCGCCGTGGCCACCACGGTGTTGCGTCGCCGTTTCGCCGCTGTGTTGCTGCTCGGCTCGGTCGGTTACGGAATGGCGGCGTTCTTCGTCGCTCAGGGTGCCCCCGACTTGGCGCTCACCCAGTTCGCCATCGAGACCTTGGGCGTCGTGCTGTTCGTGCTCGTGCTGCGCGCCCTGCCTGAGGAGAGCGTCACCCGCCAACCGCGACCGATCAGGTTGGCACGCGGTGTGGTGGCCGCCTTGGTGGGTGTGTTCGTGTTCGTGTTCGCCCTGGCCATGAGCCAAGCTCGTGTGGCCGACCCGATCTCGTCGGAGTTCGTCGAGCGTTCCGTGCCGGAGGGTAAGGGCGGCAACGTGGTGAACGTCATCCTCGTCGACTTCCGCGGTCTCGACACGTTGGGCGAGATCACGGTGCTGGCCGTCGCCGCTGTGGGTGCGCTCGGCCTGGTGCGAGCCGGTGCCCGTCGGCCCGTCTCGTCGCGAAACGGGAAGGGCGGCTGACCGTGCGCCGATCACTCATTGCCGATGCGTCGGTCACCTTCCTGTTCCACGGCATCATCGTCGTGTCGCTGTACCTGTTGTTCGTCGGCCACAACCAGCCCGGTGGCGGCTTCGTGGGTGGCCTCGTGGCAGGGAGTGCGCTGGCCCTGAAGTTCGTCGTCGGTGGCGCAGCGAGTGTGCGCAGCGCGGTGCGTGTGCCGCCGTGGGTCATCCTCGGCGCTGGCCTGGTGGTGGCGTCGGTGACGGCGCTGGTGCCGGTGCTGCTCGGGCACGCCGTGCTGGATCACGCGGCGTTCGAGTGGAAGTTGCCGCTGCTGGGCAAGGTGAAGGCCACCACGGCGCTGCCCTTCGACATCGGCGTGTACCTGGTGGTGGTGGGTCTGTCGCTCACTGCGCTGGAAGCCTTCGGCGACGACGCCGAGTCGCAGGAGGCCGAGGCGTGAACGTGCTGCTCGCCGCTACCGCCGCTCTGCTGTTCGCCTGTGGCACCTGGCTGGTCACCACTCGCCAACTGTCACGCATTGTTTTGGGCATCGGCTTGCTCGGTCATGGCGCCAACCTGTTGCTGCTGTTGGCGGGTCGGCGGGGCTCAGCGCCAGTGTTCGGCACCTCCGACCCCGAGGGTTTCGCCGACCCACTGCCGCAAGCACTCGGCCTCACCGCCATCGTCATCACGTTCGGTGTCACCCTGTTCCTGTTGGCAATGGCGTATCGCAGTTGGCAACTCACCGGTCGCGACGAGGTGGAGGACGACTTCGAAGATCGTTTCGTGGCCGCCAACACCGCCGACGCAGCGGAGGTCGACGACGAAGAGCACGCAGTGCACGCCATCGAGCAGGAGGAAGGCGCATGACCGCGCTGGTGGTGCTGCCCATCCTGCTGCCACTGCTGGGTGCGGGCCTGTCGATCCTCATTGGTCGCCGGGCGCTCGGCCAGCGAACCCTGTCGGTGGCGGTGCTCGCCACCATCGTCACCCTCGCTGCGGTGCTGCTGGTGCGAGTCGACCGCGACGGCCCGGTGGTGGTGCAGGCGGGCGGCTGGCCCGCCCCCTTCGGCATCTCGCTGGTGGCCGACCGCTTCGCCGCGATCATGGTGTTGGTGTCGTCGGCGATGTTGCTGGCGGTGATGCTGTACGCCATCGGCCAGGGCGGAGTCGAGCGCGAGCGGGTGGGCTTCCACCCCGTGTATCTGGTGCTCGGGGCCGGGGTGTGCTTGGCGTTCCTCACCGGCGACCTGTTCACCCTCTACGTCGCCTTCGAGGTGATGCTGGTGGCCAGTTACGTGCTCATCACCATGGGCGGTCGGGCCGACCAGATCCGCGCCGGCATGACGTACGTGGTCATCAGCCTCATCGCTTCGGCCCTGTTCGTCGTGGCGTTGGCGTTCGTGTACAGCGCGACGGGCACCATCAACATGGCCGACCTCGCCGGCAAGATGGCCGAACTGTCACCCGGGGTGCGTACGGGCCTGTCGCTGCTGTTGCTGGCCGTGTTCGGGGTGAAGGCCGCCCTGTTCCCCCTCTTCTTCTGGCTGCCCGACAGTTACCCCACGGCGCCCGGCCCGGTCACCGCCATCTTCGCCGGCCTGCTCACCAAGGTGGGCGTGTACGCCATCATCCGCTCGCAGTTGCTGCTGTTCCCACCCGACACGTTCCCCGGCGGGTTGCTGCTCGTGGTGGCCGGTCTCACCATGGCCATCGGCGTGTTCGGTGCGCTCGCCCAAGACGACGTGAAGCGCATCCTGTCGTTCCACATCGTCAGCCAGATCGGCTACATGGTGATGGGCCTCGGCTTGTACACGTTGGCCGGGTTGGCGGGCGCGGTGTTCTACATCGTGCACCACATCGTGGTGAAGACGGCCCTGTTCCTGATGGCCGGCCTCATCGAACGACGGGGCGGCTCCAGCCGACTTCGCGAAGTGGGTGGTTTCGTGCGCAGCGCGCCCGTCCTGGCGCTGCTGTTCGCCCTGCCCGCGCTGAGCCTGGCCGGGCTGCCACCGTTCTCCGGGTTCGTCGCCAAGTTCGCGCTGGTGCAGGCAGCCATCGGTGAAAGCCAGTGGCCGATTCTGGTGGTGTCGTTGGCGGTCAGCCTGCTCACCATGCTGTCGATGACCAAGATCTGGGCCGGTGTGTTCTGGTACGACGCCGACGACACCCTGGTGCGTGAACCCGACCCAAACGAACGCCTCGGTGGCCCGCCCTTGATGGTGTTCGCCACGGCAGCCGTGGTGCTGGTGAGCGTGGCGGTGATGGTGGCGGCGGCCCCGCTGTATGCGCTGGCCGAGCGCACCGCGGCCGACCTGCTGAACCCGGCCGGTTACGTGGAGGCTGTGCTGGGCACCGGTGCCGGGGGAGGTGCGCCATGATGGTTGCGCTCGCCCGTGTGCGCTGGTGGAGCGCTGCGTTCCTGGTGGTGCTGTGGATGGTGATGTGGGGCACCCCGTCGGTGGCCAACTTCCTCAGTGGGTTGGCGGTGGTGGTGCTCGTGATGGTGGTGTTCCCGTTCCCGGCGCCGGTGTCGGATCGGGCGGTGGTGCACCCGCACCGCCTGCTGGCGTTCATCGGCTTCTTCGCGTTGCGACTGGTTCAGGCGAACATCACCATGGCGCGCACCGTGCTGTCGCCACGCCCACGCCTGCACCCAGCCATCGTCGAGGTGCCGCTGCGGTGCAACGATCACATGGTGGCCACGGTGGTGTCGGCGTTCGTCACGCTCACGCCCGGCACACTCACCCTCGACGTGCGCGATCATCCGCGCAGCCTCTACATCCACGTCTTGCAGTACGACAGCCACGAGTCGGTGGAGCGCGAGGTGGCGCTCATCGAGCGGATGGCGGTGCAGGCATTCGGGTCGCGGGCGGCACGGTTGTGCTGGGCTGGCTCGGGTGCGGGCAACGCGGTCGTCAACACGGAGGTGCAGCCATGATCACGGCCATTTTCGTGGTGCTGGCCGTTGCCGCGGTGCTGTTCACCGTGCGGCTCGTGCTCGGGCCCAGCCTGCCCGATCGCATCCTCGCGCTCGACGGTGTGCTCGGGTGCGTGGTGGCCGGGCTGGTGGTGGAGACCGTGCGCTCGGGCTCGCCGGTGGTGGTCGACGCCGTGCTGGTGCTGTCGCTCACCGCCTTCATCGGCACCGGTGTGGCGGCCCGCTTCGTGGAACGGAGGGGTGGCTGATGGTCGGCGTCGGTGAAGTGCTGATGCTGCTCGGTGCGGTGCTGATGGTGCTCGGCGGGTTGGGTGCGGTGCGTCTGCCCGACGTGTACTCGCGCATGCACGCGGCCTCGAAGGTGCCCACGCTCGGGCTCATCCTCGCGGTGGCGGGCGGTGCCCTGGCGGCCGGCAGCAACCTGCTGGCCGTGTCGCTCATCCTCGCGCCGCTGTTGGCGTTGCTCACCAGCCCGGTGGGCGCACACCTCATTGGCCGAGCGGCCCACGGCACCGATGCCGACGAGGTCGCGGCGCTGGAGATCGACGAGTACCTGGCGGAGGATCCGCCGACGTCGTCGAACTGATCCGCAACTGCCCGCGCGCCGCTGTCAGGCGGTGCGCCCGAGGATGTCCATCAGCATGCGCACGAACTTCGGTTCGTCGGCGTCGACGGCGAAGTGCACGTTGGGTGGCGAGTCGGGTCGCTCGCGGAAGTCGCACACGGTGCGGCCGAAGCTGATGGGCGACACCACCTCCACATCCACCGGGATGTGCACGGTGGTGATGATGGTGGGGTCGACGATGGCCAGCACCGCCAGCGCATCGTGGATGGGTGCGACACCAGGTCGGCCGGGCACCGGTTGGGTGTGCTGGTACCCGTCGATGCGCTGCAGCACGAAACGGGCCGCGGCCTCACCCGCCGGCGTGCCCAGGTCGCGCAAGCGTTGCGCGTCGTCGGCCGACAGGGCGG
>DMQJ01000077.1:0-269 GCA_003455715.1 Acidimicrobiaceae bacterium
GGAAGCCGTGTGGGGGGGGGGTGGCCAGATAGTGGGCGTGGAGGATGGCCGCCGCGGTGGCCTGTTGCAGACCCTCGGCGCCCATGAGCGCGATGTAGCCCCACGAGATGGGCAGGATGCTGGCCGACCCGTAACGAGCGGCCGACACGGGGCCCGCCGCCTGACCGGCCACGAGCGGGTCGCCCGGCAGGAACGGAGCGAGGTGTGCTCGAACCGCCACCGGGCCCACGCCGGGGCCGCCTCCACCGTGGGGGATGCAGAACGTCTTG
>DMQJ01000077.1:483-7092 GCA_003455715.1 Acidimicrobiaceae bacterium
GTGGGGGATGCAGAACGTCTTGTGGAGGTTGAGGTGGCTGACGTCGGCGCCGAACTTGCCCGGCTGGGCCATGCCGACCAACGCGTTGAGGTTGGCCCCGTCGACATACACCTGGCCGCCATGACGGTGAATGATGTCGCAGATCTCGGTGATGGCTTCTTCGAACACCCCGTGCGTGGAGGGGTAGGTGATCATCGCGGCGGCGAGCCCGCTCCCTGCCGCTTCGGCCTTTGCTGCGAGGTCGGCGACGTCGATGTTGCCGTGGTCGTCGCATGCGACCACCACCACCTTCATGCCGGCCATCACCGCGCTGGCGGCGTTGGTGCCGTGGGCGCTGGACGGAATGAGACAGATCGTGCGGTCGTGCTCGCCTCGGCTGTGGTGATAGGCGCGGATGGCCAGCAGGCCGGCGAACTCGCCCTGGCTGCCGGCGTTGGGTTGCAGGCTCACCGCGTCGTAGCCGGTGACCGCCACCAGCATCTCCTCGAGGCTGGTGATCATCGCCCGGTAGCCCTCGGTTTCGTCGTCGGGGGCGTACGGGTGCACATCGGAGAACTCGGGCCACGTGACCGGTTGCATCTCCACCGTGGCGTTGAGCTTCATGGTGCACGAGCCGAGAGGAATCATCGTGCGGTCGAGCGCGAGATCTTTGTCGGCCAGGCGGCGTAGGTAGCGAAGCATCTCGTGCTCGGTGTGGTAGCGGTGGAACACGCTCTGGGTGAGGAACGGCGTGGAGCGTGCCATTGGGTTGCCGCAGGGCACCTGCGCATCCTCCGCAAGGTGCTCGTCTGCACCGAACACGGCAAGCACCCGACGCAACACATCGACCGATGTGGTCTCGTCGAGGCTGAACGCCACCGCGCCATCGCCGGTGTCGCGCAGGTTGATGCCCGCGGCGCGGGCGGCAGCCAGCACATCCGAGGGTTCGGCGACAACCGCGAGTGTGTCGAACCAGGTGTCGTGGCGCAGCGTGTGTCCGGCGGCTCGCAACGCTGCGGCTGCAAGGTCGGCGAGGCGCTGTACACGCGCAGCGATGCGTGCCAAACCCTCGGGGCCGTGCCACACGGCGTACATGCCAGCCATGTTGGCCAGCAGCACCTGGGCGGTGCAGATGTTGGAGGTGGCCTTCTCGCGACGGATGTGTTGCTCGCGGGTCTGCAGGGCCAGTCGCAGGCCAGGCCGACCGGCGGTATCGGTGCTGACCCCCACGAGACGGCCGGGCAGGGTGCGCGACATCGCCTCGGAGGTGGCCATGAATGCGGCGTGTGGACCGCCGAAGCCCATGGGCACACCAAAGCGTTGCGCCGAACCGATGGCGATGTCGGCGCCGAGTTCGCCTGGGGGCGTGATGGCAACGCAGGCGAGCAGGTCGGTGGCCACCACCACCACTGCGCCTGCCGCATGGGCTGCGTCGACGGTGGCTCGCCAGTCGACAACGCGGCCGGTGGAGGTGGGCAGGCTCAGCAGCACTCCGAAACACCCGGCCGCAATCTCATCGTTGAATGCCGATAGGTCGTGGGCGCTGCCGGCCTCCACGTGCAGGCCGAGCGGTTCGGCTCGCGTGTGCAGCACGTTGAGCGTCTGCGGGTGCACGTCGGGATGGACGAGGAACCGCTGGCTGGTCGAGCGCGACGAACGGCGAGCCATGGTCATCGCCTCGGCGGCCGCAGTGGCTTCGTCGAGGAGAGAGGCGTTGGCCAGCGGCAAACCGGTGAGCTCAGCCACCATCGTCTGGTAGTTGAGCAACGCCTCCAGCCGGCCCTGGCTGATCTCCGGTTGATAAGGGGTGTAGGCGGTGTACCAGGCCGGATTCTCGAGCACGTTGCGCAGCACCACCGGGGGAGTGATGGTGCCGTAGTAGCCCTGGCCAATGAGGCTCGTGCGCCGATGGTTGCGCTCGGCCACCACCTTCAGTTCGCCCAGCACGTCGCCGACAGCTCGCGGTGCCGGCAGATTGAGTTGTTCTGCGAGACGGATGGTGGAGGGCACGGTCTGCGCCAACAGGTCGTCGAGCGAGTCGACGCCGAGCACCGACAGCATGTGTGCCTGCTCGGTCGGTGTGGACCCGATGTGCCGACCGATGAAGTCGTCGGTGGCAAAGAGATCGGAGAGCGAGGGCTGACTGGACATGTGGGAACCTCCGTAGCGCGCACGTGCGTTGTGGTTCCCCCGCTGTCAGTGGTGCCTGAGAGCTTTCTCCGGGCGAACCCGGATTTCCCCGTCGGCGAGCCGGTGAACCCGGCTGCTTTCCAGCGTTGCCCACCCGGTCGGTCCGTTGGCCTGAGAGATTCCGGGGAGGTTGCTCCTTCGGCGCCCTCCGTGCTGGCCGCACGGCTGACTCTCCCGGCCGGGTGTTGAGTGGCACTCACGACCTTACCCGCTCGGGCTACTCACCTTGGCCATAGGTCTCCCTGTCGAAATGAGTATCCGACTACTCATGACGTGACGGCCCGGAGGGCGCAAGCTGCACCTACCAACAACGAAGGAGTAACCACGATGGGCTTTTTCAAGCAGATGAAGGACATGAAGGACACCGTCGCCGCCGCCCCCGGCATGGTGAACCAGGCGCAGCAGATGGCCGCCAACGCGCAGGCCATGCAGGCGCAGATGATGGCCCAGCAGCAGGCGTCGATGCAGCAGGCGATGGCGTACCAGCAGGCGAACGCCGGGGCCGCCGCGGCGTCGGGTGGCCTCGAGCCCATCGCCGGCGTGGGGCTGGAGCAGTACGCACGCATCGTCAAGGCCATCGCCCCGCTCAACTACGACCAGTCGCTGCTGCCCGGCATCGCCGCCTCGCATGGTGTCGACGGCGCCTCGTGGCAGGCAGCGCACGACGGCTGGAACGCCCGCATTCAGGGTGATCCGAACGTGGCGAAGGCGTTCTCCGACGTCTACCGCTCGGTGTGACGATGGGCTTCTTCAAGGACCTCAAGAAGCTCAGCGACCAGGGCAAGGAACTGCGCGAGCAGTATCCGGTGCAACAGCAGTTGGCCAATGCCCAGGCTTCGATGGCCAACGCCAACGCAATGATGGCCAACATGGCTGCTGGAGCGATGGGTTCCACCAACGCGATCACCAACGGTGTCGATGCGGTGGCCACCATCAGCTCGGCCCGTCAGACCGGGGCGATGATGAACTACAACCCGGTGGTGGAACTCGACCTGCTCGTCATCATGCCCAACGGGGTGCCGATGCCGGTGAAGCGCCAGGAGATGGTGATGCAGTTGCACCTCATGCGCTGCCAGCCCGGCCAGCGCTTGAAGGTGAAGGTGAACCCGGCCAACCCCAACGAACTGTGGATCGACTGGGTGAACCCGGCCTGACGCCACACGATTTCAGGTTCTCACGATCCTGACGGGAGCGGTTCGCCGTGCCCGGTGCGGTACCACCCGCCGCATCGGGCCCGGCGAGCCGGCATTTTTCGGCTCGTATCGGCCCGGGTGCGGCTCAGTCGACGGTGCCGTACGCGCCCTGTTGGCCCTGGGCGCTGGCAGCTTCCACCTCGGCGATGCTGGCCCGCAGGTCGGCCACGAAGTCGTCGATGCGGTGCTGGTGCACGGCGTTGACGGTGCAGTGCAGTGAGGCTGGCGGGCCCTGACGGTCGACGTACCAGCCGCGCCTCCACAACGCGTCGGCCACGGCGAACACGTCGAGTTGTTCGGGGTCGGCTGCCCCGAAGGCCAACAGGGTGGCCTCGGGCTGGGCGCGCAGCGCCAACTCGGGGATGGCGTCGATGGCGGCGGCCAACCGTTCACACGCGTCGCGGGCGGCAGCGGTGAGGCGCAGGTAGCCCTCGTCGCCGAGGTAGTGCATGACCGCCCACGCCGCCGCCCACGGGCCACCGCTCTTCGTGCCGAGCACGGCCGACGAACCGTAGAGCCCGCCGAGCCAGTTGTCGGTGACGAAGGTCTGGTAGGCGCGCAGGCGTTTGTTGCGGTGCATGATGACCGAGGCGCCCTTGGCGGTGTAGCCGAACTTGTGCAGGTCGACCGAGATGCTGGTGACGCCCGGCACCTGGAAGTTCCACGCCGGGATGTCGTGCCCGAGGCGGGCAAGGTAGGTGAGCGTCACGCCGCCCATGCACGCATCGACGTGGCAGTTGATGTCGCGCTCGGCAGCCAGGGCCGCGATGTCGGCGATGGGGTCGACCACGCCCTGCGGGTACTGCGGCGCGGAGCCCACCACGAGCACGGTGTTGTCGTCGATGGCGGCGGCCATCGCATCGGGATCGGCTCGCCAGTCGGTGCCCACCGGAATGCGCCGACTCTCGAGCCCGAAGTAGTAGCAGCCCTTCTCGAAGGCGGCGTGCGCGGTGGTGGGCAGCACCACGTTTGGCTGCTGCACGTTGCGCTCCTTGCGCCCACGCTCGCGAGATGCCTTCACTGCCATCAGCAAGCTCTCGGTGCCGCCGGTGGTGAGGAAACCGGCTCCGTCGGGCCCGGCCTGCAGCCAGTCGCCGACGATGCCGACGACGTCGTTCTGGATGCGCTTCAGGCTGGGGAAGGCGTCGGTGTTGAGCCCGTTCTCGGTGGCGAAACGTCGGTAGGCCTCCTCGGCGACGGCGACCACGTCGGCGCCGGCGTTGTAGGCGAGAGTGAACGCGTTGCCCTCACGCCAGCGAACGTCGCCTTCCTTGAACGAGTCGAGCGCGGTGAACACATCGTCGCGGGCCATGCCCTGTTGCGGAATCCCCATGGCACGAAGGTAGCCGGGTACGGTGGCCCCTCGTGCTCACGCGAAACGACTTCCTGCTCGACCCGGACGTGGTGTTCCTCAACCACGGTTCGTTCGGTGCGGTGCCCCGGGCGGTTCAGGAGCAGTACGAGGCGTTGCAGCGGGCGATGGAGCGCAACCCGGTGGAGTGGTTGGGGCGACGGAGCGACGATCTGCTGGAACATGCCCGCGCACGACTGGCCGAGTATGTGGGAGCCAGGGCCGACGACGTGGTGTTCTTCCCCAACCCGACCACGGCGATCAACATGGTGGTGAACTCGCTGCGGTTGCAGGCGGGCGACGAGGTGCTCACCACGAGCCACGAGTACGGGGCGATGGTACGAACCTGGCGCAAGGCGTGTGCGGCCGCTGGAGCGTCGTACGTGGCGGTACCGGTGCCCCTGCCGGTCACCACCCACGACGAGTTCGTCGAGCGCGTGTGGGCCGGGGTCACGCCGCGCACGCGGGTGCTGTTCCTCAGTCATCTCACCAGTGCGACTGCGCTCATCTTCCCCGTTGTGGAACTGTGCCGTCGAGCTCGCGCCGCTGGCATTCTCACCATCGTCGACGGCGCGCATGCGCCGGGCCACGTGCCGCTCCACATTGAGCGTTTGGGTTGCGACGTGTACACCGGGGCATTGCACAAGTGGCTGTGTGCGCCGAAGGGTTCGTCGTTCCTGTGGGCAGCCTCGCACGTGCAGGAGTGGCTGCAGCCGCTGGTGGTGAGTTGGGGCTGGGAAAGCGATCACCCGAGTGGCTCGACGTTCATCGATCATCACCAGTGGCAGGGCACGCGAGATCTGTCGCCGTTCCTCGGGGTGGTGCCTGCGCTCGATTGGGTGGCCGCCAACGACTGGGCGGCCGTGCAGGCCAAGGGGCATCGCCTGGCGCAGCTCACCCGGGCCAAGGTGAACTCGCTCACCGGCCTGGCGCCGATCTGCCCTGATGGGCCCGAGTGGTTGGGACAGATGGCCACCATTCGCTTGCCCGCAGGCACCGACGCGGTGGCGCTGCAGGCGCGTCTGTTCGAGCGGCATCGGGTGGAGGTGCCGTGCATGGTGTTCGACGGTGAGCCCTTCCTGCGCGTGAGCTTCACTGCTCACACCACGGAGGCCGATGGCGACGCGTTGATGGGCGCGCTCCGGGCGGAGTTGTAAGTGGCGCTGCTGTTGGCGGTGCTCGCCGCCGTGCTGCTCGGCTTGTCCGACTTCTTTGCGGCGCGTTCGTCGCGCACGGTGCCGGCCATCACGGTCACCCGTACAGCGGTGTGGGTGAGCACACTCCTCGCCCCGTTCCTTCTGCTGGTGATCGACTCGGCGTGGAGCGCGCACGACACCGTGCTGGCGGCGTGCTCGGGCGTGTTCATGATCGGCGGCTTGCTGTTGCTGTACCAGGGCTACTCGGTGGCGCGCATGGGTATCGTCGCCCCGGTGTCGTCGGTGCTGCTGGCAGCCGTGCCGGTGGTGTGGGACGCGTTCAACGGTGAGGTGCCCGGTGCGTTGGCGGCGGGCGGCATGGTGCTCGGGGGAGTGGCGCTGGTGCTCACCTCCTACACGCCGTCCGGGCAGGGGAGCGTGCGCAGTGGAGTGGTGCTCGGCCTCACGTCGGGCGTGGCGTTCGGTACAGCCTTCACGTTGATGGGCCAGGTGACCGAAGACGCCGGTGTGTCGACGGTGGTGGTGCAGCGGCTAATGGGTGTGCTCATGCTGTCGGCGTTGGCGGTGTGGCGCAGCGAGCCCTACCTCGCTCCCGCAGGCCCGGGCCGTCGGTACGCCGTGCTCGCCGGTGTGCCCGCCGTGGTGGCGATCGCCTCGCTGCAGTTGGCGTTCCAGAAGGGCGCTTCGGGCCCGGTGGCGGTGGCCAGTTCTCAGTTCGCCACCGTGGCCGTGCTGCTGG
>DMQJ01000077.1:7360-7954 GCA_003455715.1 Acidimicrobiaceae bacterium
GACGTGAGCCTGGCCACGCTGTCGCCTGAGTTTGCGTCGCTCCAGTTGGGGCTGGCGGATCGGTTCGTGCAGCTCCAAGGCGGCAGTTAGTCGGCGGCAGTCGAGCAGCTCACGAACCTGCAGCGCAGGCTCGGGCTTGGCTCGCTTACGGAGCAGCCAAACCGACGGTGGACGGCGCTGCTTGAACAGTTGAGCGTGGCCGCCACGCACGATGAACGCGTCAACCTTGTGATGGACATGGCTGCGACGCTTCCAGCCCCTGTGCCGGAGCACGTCCTTCGCGGCTGGCCGACGGTCGGGGCGTTTTCGGTGCAGGTGTCTGGTCGCGTTGCCCGAACTCACTTCTTCTCGTTCGATGACGATGGCCGCAGCCCGCTGCACCCAGCAAAGCTCGAGCTGCGTCGGCACGAACTCCGGTCGGTCCTGTCGGCCGCCTACTTCGCCGAGCCGTCCATCGAGCGAGTCGAGGGAGGGTCGTGGCTGTACACCACGCAGTCGTACGCGTCGCTCTTCCCCGAGGAGCACATTCGCAATGCGGTCGTCCGGCGAGGTCGCTGGTCGTTCCCCGGCATGTCGCACTGGGGGCAGTTTCTC
>DMQJ01000276.1 GCA_003455715.1 Acidimicrobiaceae bacterium
TTCGACACCATCTACGCCGAGGGCCAGCGTCGCTACGTCGAGAGCCTCAGCGCCTACGCCCGCCAGTTCCTCGGCCAGATGGACAAGCCCGATGTCGACATCATCGAGGGTCTGTCGCCCGCCATCTCCATCGACCAGAAGTCGGCCTCACGCAACCCGCGCTCCACCGTGGGCACCATCACCGAGGTCTACGACTACCTGCGGTTGTTGTTCGCTCGCATTGGGGTGCAGCACTGCCCCAACGACGGCACACGGCTGGCGCGTCAGACCCCGCAACAGATCGTCGACCGCATCCTGCAACTGCCCGACGGCACTCGCTTCCAGGTGCTTGCCCCGGTCGTGCGTGGACGCAGGGGCGAGTACGACACGCTGCTCGGCGACCTGGCCGGGCAAGGCTTCGTGCGCGCCCGGATCGACGGTGAAGTGGTCGACATCGCCGAGTTCTTGAAGCGAGACGAGCGCCTGGCTCGGTACGAACAGCACAAGATCGAGATCATCGTCGACCGTCTGGTGCGCCGAGACGGCATCGAGCGCCGCCTCACCGACTCACTCGAGACGGCGTTGAAACTGGCCGATGGGGTGGCCGAGGTGGAACTTGTGGCCCGGGAAGGTGAGCCGCCCGCAGAGACACTCACGTTCAGCCAACACCTCGCCTGCCCGAAGTGCGGCACCAGTTACGACGAGCCCGCACCGCGCAACTTCTCGTTCAACTCGCCCTACGGTGCGTGCGAGGCGTGCGACGGCCTGGGCACCACATTCGAGGTCGATCCCGAGCTGGTCATCCCCGATCACGACGCGTCGATCAACGGCGGGGCGATCGCTCCCTGGCGCACGAGCGGTACCCAGTACTTCACCCGCATGCTCGAAGCAGTCGCCGACGCCTACGGCATCGACCTCGACGCACCGTACGGCTCGCTCAGCGCCAAACAGCAGAAGGTCATCCTGCACGGTGTCGACGGCAACCTGAAGGTGAAGTACAAGAATCGCTACGGCCGCATGCGCGAGTACTCCACCGCGTACGAAGGGGTCATCCCCTGGCTCAACCGTCGCCGCGAGGGCGCCGAGAGCGACTGGGCGCGCGAGCAATACGAGGGCTACATGCGCGAGGTGCCGTGCCACGCGTGCGGCGGTGCCCGTCTGAAGCCAGCCACGTTGGCGGTCACGGTGGGCGGCAAGCACATCGCCGAGATCTGCGACATGGCCATCGCCGATTCGTCCGGCTTCCTCGCCTCGCTCGAGCTGAGCGAACGCGACCGGATGATCGCCGAGCGAGTCACCAAGGAGATCAACGCCCGCCTCGGATTCCTGATCAACGTCGGCCTCGACTACCTCTCGCTCTCGAGATCGGCAGGCACGCTGGCCGGCGGTGAGGCCCAGCGCATTCGTCTCGCCAGCCAGATCGGCAGCGGCCTCGTGGGCACGCTGTACGTGCTCGACGAGCCGTCCATCGGGCTGCATCAGCGCGACAACCGTCGGCTCATCGACACCCTCATTCGCCTGCGCGACCTTGGCAACACGGTGTTGGTGGTCGAGCACGACGAAGACACCATCCGCGAGAGCGACTGGATCGTCGACATCGGCCCTGGCGCTGGAGAACACGGTGGGGCCGTGGTGTACAGCGGCCCGGTGAAGGGCATCCTCAAGTCGAAAGACTCTGTCACCGGCCAGTACCTCAGCGGCCGGCGCAGCATCCCCGTGCCGCAGCAACGGCGCGCCCCCGGCCTGCAGTGGCTGGAGGTCATCGGGGCTCGAGAACACAACCTGCAGAACATCGACGTGCGCATCCCCCTCGGATGCTTTGTCGCGGTCACCGGGGTGAGCGGCAGCGGCAAAAGCACCCTGGTGCGCGACATCCTTCTCCCCGTGTTGATGCAGCGCATCTACAAGTCGAAAGACGCGGCAGGCAAGCACAAGACCATCAAGGGCATCGAGTTCCTCGACAAGGTCATCGACATGGACCAATCGCCCATCGGGCGCACACCGCGCAGCAACCCGGCCACCTACACCGGCGTGTTCGACAATGTGCGCAAGTTGTTCGCCACCACCGCCGAGGCCAAGGTGCGTGGGTATCTGCCCGGTCGGTTCAGCTTCAACGTGCAGGGTGGCCGGTGCGAGGCATGCAGCGGCGACGGCACCATCAAGATCGAGATGCACTTCCTGCCCGACGTGTACGTGCCCTGCGAAGTGTGCAAGGGCGCGCGCTACAACCGCGACACGCTCGACATCGAGTTCAAGGGCAAGAACATCTCCGAGGTGCTCGACATGCCCGTGGCGGAAGCGGTCGACTTCTTCGCCAACCAGCCTGCCATTGCCCGCTACATGCAAACGCTCATGGATGTCGGCCTCGGCTATGTGCGGCTCGGCCAGTCGGCGCCCACTCTGTCGGGCGGCGAGGCGCAGCGAGTGAAGCTCGCCACGGAACTGGCCAAACGCAGCACCGGTCACACCATCTACCTGCTCGACGAGCCCACCACCGGCCTGCACTTCGAGGACGTGCGCCGCCTGCTCACCGTGCTGTCGCGGCTTGTGGATCAGGGCAACACCGTGTTGGTCATCGAACACAACCTCGACGTCATCAAGACCGCCGACTGGATCGTCGACCTCGGGCCCGAGGGCGGGCGAGGTGGTGGCACCGTTGTTGCCGAAGGCACGCCGGAAGGTGTCGCCGCGGTCGAGGGCAGTCATACGGGCCGGTTCCTGCGGCCCCTGCTCGGCTAGCTTCCTCCGGTGACCTCTCCCGCCGTCGCGCCACCGTCTGCTTACCCCGAGGAGCAGTGGCCAGCACTGCAGCAGCGCACCATGACGGTGCTCCGTCTGGGGCAGATCCCTGGCCAAGCCGCGGTGGCGGGCGTGGTCGCAGTGGTGGCGTTGTTGGCCAAGGATCTCCTCGGCGGCAACGACCAGTTGGCGGGCACAGGCAGTGCAGCCTTCACCCTCGGCTCAGCGTTCCTGGCCGTGCCACTGGCCGCGTACATGCGTCGACGTGGTCGGCGGCCGGGGTTGATGCTGGCGTTCGGGCTTGGTGCCGTTGGTGCCGCCGTGGCGGGCCTGGGTGGCCAGATGCGAGTGTTCGCCGTGTTCATCGTCGGCATGGCGCTGTTCGGCGGGGCGCAGGCGGCCACCCTGCAGGGGCGCTACGTCGCGGCCGACCTGGCTCCGGCCTCGGGACGAGCGAAGGCCATCGCAGGCATCGTGTGGGTGGGCACACTGGGCGCCATCTTCGGGCCACTGCTCACGCCATGGGAGAAGCGAGCGGGCGAGGCAGTTGGGCTCGACGAGTACATCGGGCCGTTCTTCTTTGCGTCGGCGCTGCTGGTGGCGGCCTTCGTCATCATCGCCGTGTACCTGCGGCCCGACCCGCTGGCGGTGAACGGCCAACTCGACCCGCATGCCACGCGGGTGAACCCCTTCGCTCAGGTGCGAGTGTCGGCTGGGGTCATTGCCCGCAGCAAGCTGGCGCCGCTCGGGCTGGCCGCAATGGTGATCTCGCAAACCGTGATGGTGGCGGTGATGACCATGACCCCGCCGCACATGAAGGATCACAACCACGACGACCTGTCGGCGTACGTCATCGCGCTGCACATCGTGGGCATGTACTTCTTTGCCCCATGGATCGGTCGCTTCGTCACACGTGTGGGGGCGGTGAAGTCGGTGATGATCGGTGCGGTGGTTACGGGTGCAGGCACCCTCGCCTCGGTGATCGCCGGGTACGTGCCGTGGTTGATGTTCGTCGGCTTGTGGCTGCTCGGGGTGGGGTGGAACGTTGGCCTCATCGCCGGGTCGACGCTGCTCACCAATGCAGTGCCCGAGGATGCTCGGGTGGAGGTGCAGGGCACGGCCGACCTCACGATGAGCCTCTGCGGCGGCACGGCGGCCTTCGCCTCGGGCTTCATCAAGCAGGCGTGGGGCTTCCATCTACTGGCCGACGCTGCCACCGTGGTGGCCGGGCTGCTGCTGGTGATGGCCTATGCCCAATACCTGCGCGACGGCCGCAGCGTTCGACCGGCGACCTAGCCGGGCCCAACTCAGCGGTTGCGCAGCTTCTTGCTCAGTTCGTTGAGGCGCGCCTTCTCGGCAGCCGTGAGCGAGTCGAGGCCGGAGGCGCTGGTCTTGTCGAGCAGCACATCGAGTTCGGCCTGCTCGAGCGGGGTGAGCCCGCTCGGTGCGGGCGACGACCCCTGCCAGGGCCCCTGCACCACGGCTTGCCCGGTGCGGCGCTTGCCGCTCTTCTTGCGGCTGGATGTCGACGAACCCGGTGACCCGAAGCGAGGGATGAACGACAGATCGTCGAGCAGGCCGTACTGGCGGCCAATGACGAGGCCGACGATGATGGCACCGAGCTCGACCAGCAAGGCACCCCACAGACGCAGGCCGACCAACTGCAGCACGTCGAGGCCGACGAAGACAAGTGCGATGATCCAGGCCGGGATGCCGAAGAACCACATGGCGTTCGGGCTGTCGAAGGCCAGCACGACGAGCATCGAGATGCTGAGGATGCTGAGGCCGTAGGCGACCCCCGTATCGGACGCGAACTGGAAGAGGGTGACCACCGCCGCGGGGATGATGGTCATCGACGCCACCATCACGGTGAATCGTTGGCGCCCCACGCGCTCTTCCACCTGATGGCCGATGATCCAGAAGAACACGAGCGTGAGGAGCACCCAGATGCGGTTCGGCGGGTTGTACAGCGGCCACGTGACCAGGCGCCACACCTCGCCATCGCGCACCAGCGGGCCGACGTAGCCCAGCTTCTGGGCGGTGGCGATGTCGGCCGCATAGAGGAACATCGAGGCCACGCCAAGGATGACCAACAGCGCGGTGGTGGTGACGTCGAGCGAGCCGATGCGGAACCAGCCGTCGCGGGAACGGCGTTCGGGAAGTGAGAACTGGTAACGGCCGGGCATCAGTGGGCAACCCTATCCTGGCCCCATGGTTGCCCGCCCGCCGTCCGGCACGATTCCTGATACTCCCGGGTCGTACCAGTTCAAAGACAGGGACGGCCGCGTCATCTACGTCGGCAAGGCGTCGAGCCTGCGCCAGCGGCTCTCGAACTACTTCCAAGACCCGCGCAACCTTCACCCGCGTACTGCCCAGATGGTTGCCACTGCCGCCACGGTCGAGTGGATCGAGGTACGCAACGAAGTCGAAGCGTTGATGCTCGAGTACAGCCTCATCAAGCAGCATCGGCCGCGCTTCAACATCCGCCTGCGCGACGACAAGAGCTACCCGTTCCTGGCAATCACCCTCGACGAGCAGTTTCCACGTGCGCTGGTGATGCGCGGCCGCAAACGAAAGGGCACCCGCTACTTCGGGCCCTATGCGCATGCCTACGCCATCCGCGACACGCTCGACCTGCTGTTGCGGAGCTTCCCCATCCGCACCTGCAGCCCTGGCAAGTTCAACGAGCATCACCGGCTGGGCCGTCCGTGCCTCCTGTTCCACATCGAGAAGTGCAGCGGCCCGTGCGTGGGTGAGATCGACGAGATGCCGTACCGCCAACTCGTGCAAGAGCTGTGCGACTTCCTCGACGGCGACACCGACGACATCGTGCGGCGCTTGGAGGCCGAGATGGCGTCCGCCGCCAAGGAGTTGGAGTACGAGCGCGCCGCGCGCGTGCGCGACCGCCTGCTCGCCGTGCGCAAGGCCATCGAGAAGCAGCAGATGGTGGCCGAACGCAGCGAAGACATCGACATCATCGGCATCGCCGACGACGAGTTGGAAGCGGCTGTGCAGGTGTTCTTCGTGCGCAAAGGCCGTGTCGTGGGTCGGAAGGGCTTCATCCTCGACAAGGTGGAGGAACTCACCCCGGGCGGCCTGGTGGATCGCATCCTCGAGAACCTCTACGGCGACGAGCCGCCCGCCGGTGTGCCCAAGCAGGTGTTGGTGCCTGTCGAGCCCGACGACCTACCGACGTACGAAGAGTGGCTCAGCCATCTGCGTGGCAGCCGGGTACAGGTGCGCGTGCCCCAACGTGGCGACAAGCGGGCGCTGCACGAGACGGTCACCCGCAATGCCGGCGAGGAGTTCGTGCGCCATCGCCTCCGCCGGGCAGGCGACCACAATGCCCGTAGCCGGGCGCTCACCGAACTGCAAGACCTGCTCAGCCTCCCTGAGGCGCCCCTGCGTATCGAGTGCTACGACATGGCCCATCTGCAGGGCACCGACTATGTGGGATCGATGGTGGTACTGGAGGACGGCCTGCCCAACAAGCGCGAGTACCGCCGTTTCAAGGTGAAGACGGTGGCAGGCAACGACGATTACGCGGCCATGGAAGAGGTACTCACCCGGCGCCTGCAGGCCTACATCAACGAGCGCGACGCACCGCTCGACGACGACCTGGTCGACGGCCAGGCGGGCAAGCGGCCGAAGAAGTTCGCCTATCCGCCGCAGTTGTTGGTGGTCGACGGGGGCAAGGGTCAGCTTGCCGTCGCCGAGCGTGTGGTCAGGTCGCTCGGGCTGGCCGACGAGATTCCCATTGCCTCATTGGCGAAGCGCTTCGAAGAGGTCTACGTGCCCGGGCGGAGCCAGCCGGTGGAAGTGCCGCGGGGCAGCGATGCGTTGTTCATGCTCCAGCGGATCCGTGACGAAGCCCACCGTTTCGCCAACACGTTCCACCGCGAATTGCGTGGCAAGCGTATGACGGCGTCGTCGCTCGACGGCATCCCAGGGCTCGGTGAGGCACGCAAGCAGAAGCTGGTCAAGGCGATGGGCGGGGTCAACGCGGTGAAGAAGGCGTCGCTGGACGAACTGCAGGCCCTGTCGTTCCTCCCGGCCGCTGTGGCCGAAGCGATCCACGCCAAGTTCCACAGCGCTCAGTGAACGTGCGCAAGCACCTCGGCATTGAGGCGCTCGAGTCGTTCGCGACGCTCGCCGGCAGAGCTTCCGAGGTTGAAGTCGGGCACTGCAAACTCGTCGACGCCCAACGCCGTGTACTGGTGCAACAGCTCGATGAGTTCGCCCGCTGTTCCGACGAGCGACATGCCGGGCGTGGCGGCACCCACGGCTCGCTCGCGCTGCGCAGGAGTGTCGATGAGGAAGACCATCGCCTGCGTTGAACGGCGCAACGAGGCCGGGTCGCGTCCTTCCACTTCGCAGGCCGTGTCGACCACCGCACTCCGTTGCGCGAACTGCGTCGTGTCGCCCCAGGTGTTCCACTCGTCGGCGAAGCGAGCCGTGAGCCTCGCCATCCGCGGGCCTTTCGAGCCGATGAGAATCGGCAGCTGGCCCACGGGTCGGGGCCGACAGGCAACGTTGTCGAGTTGGTAGTACTCGCCGTTGAACGTCACCTGGTCGTGGCGCAGCATGCCGTGCACCACCTGCAGGGCTTCGGCGAAGCGGCGCACCCGTGGCCCAACAGCCAACAGATCGAACCCGTAGGCCTCGTGTTCGTTGCCCTGCCAGCCAGCACCGAGGCCCAGCACAGCTCGGCCGCCCGACACGTGATCGGCAGTGATGGCTCGCTTGGTGAGCACGACAGGGTGGTGGATGCTCACGGGTGACACCATCGACACGAGGCGCACCCGCGGCACCGCCGCGCCCACTGCGGTGAGCACCGACCAACACTCGAGCACATCGTCGTCGGGGCGGCTGTCGTCGGGACCGTTCACCAGCAGGTGATCGGCAGCCCAGAACCCGCTGAAACCGTTGGCCTCCGCCCATCGGGCGAGAGCGATCGTTTCCTCCCATGAGCGGTCGAACGATGGCCAGATGGCGAACTTCATGAGTGGCTCCTAGGCGAAGCGATGGATGCGCTCGAAGACACGCTCGGCGAAGAGCCAGGTGCCGTCGCGGCGCACATAGCGGTCGGTGAAGACGCCCAGCACCGAGTTGATGTCGCTGCCCTTTCGGCGCTGCCACTGCTCGGTGACGGTGACCCGTCCGGTGGCCGTGCCCGCCGACTCGTCGACCTCGAACACGGCGTTGGTGCAGCCCTGAACGACCCATTTGCACGACCCGTAGCGCTGGTCCCACAGCTCCATCACGGCGTCGATTCCCTCGGCGACGTCGCCTGCCTCCCAACGAGCGTCCTTCACCCACAGGGTGCGGGCCTCGTCGGCATCGAGCCGAGCCGCTGAATCGGCGAACCGGGCAACGAGCTGACGCAGCGCAGTGTCGGTGATGGGGGAGGGGCTGCGCGGGCCGGGCCGCTGCGGCACCTCGGTGTCGCGAAGCGCGGCCGGTTCGAGGCCCACTTCCCACGCTGCCAACGTGCGCACATGGTCGATGAGCTGGTCGCGGGTCATCATCCCGTCGTGTGCAGCGAACTGAACGGCGAGGCCATCGACCACGGCGGTGAGCCGTGTCGCTGCTGCGCTGGGATCGTCGCAGGCGAACTCGCCGCGCGCGACGCCGTTGGCGATGACGCGGGCCAACAACTCCGCCGACTGCTCGTCGAGTTCCTGGCTGATCTTGCGCATCATCGGGTTACGTAGCGCCTCGCCCCATCCGTCGATCCACAGCATCCACTCAACGTCGCCGCTGCCTTCGGGCACGTAGTTCTGGATGGCGCGGTCGAGCTGGCCGACGGAGGTGGGCGCGGCTTCGATTTCGGCTTCCATCTCCGCGAGGTCTTTGCGGGCGTAGTGCGCGAACGCCTCGGCCAGCAACTGCTCCTTGGAGTCGAAGTGGTAGTGGATGAGACTGCTCGACACGCCGAGACGTTTGGCGACGTCGGCGATGCGAGTGGCGGCGAACCCCCGCTCGATGACGACCTCACAGGTGACCTCGAGGATCTCGGCGCGGCGCTCTTCGACGGTGGGCTTCTTCACTGCCGCGCACGATACCGGCAGACACTTGCCAAGGACGCGATGATCCACACATGGACCTCGACGAGATCAAGCAGAAGGCAGCCGCACTCAGCCCGTGGGCGCACATCGCCACGGTGCGCCCCGACGGCACTCCCGATGTCACCCCGGTGCACCCCTGTTGGGAAGGTGACACCCTCTGGATCATGGTGTTCACCGGAGCGGTGAAGGCACGCAACGTGGCCGCCAACCCGAAGGTGGCGTTGCACTGGCAGGTCACCGAGAAGGGCGACGGGCTGGAGTTGTGGGGTACCGCCACGCTGCACACCGACCTCGCCACCAAGGAACGCCTGTGGAACGGAGTCTTCGACTACGACCTCAATCTGTTCGCCCCTGACGGCCCATCGTCGCCACAGGTGGCCTTCCTTGCGGTCGAACCTCACCGCGCCGTCTACCTCGCGGCATACGGGATGGCGGGCACGTTCCGTTGGGCCCGGCAGTGAGTCGCCTGACGTCGCTCAACCGTTCGGTGGCGGGAAAGCGGGTCATCGTCACGGGGGCTGCATCGGGCATGGGCAGGGCGACCGCTCACCTCTTCGCCGATGAAGGCGCGTGGGTGGCAGTCGTCGATGTCAGTGCCGATCGTGTCAATGAGGTGGTCGGCGAGATTCACCGAGTTCACGGCCCCCAACGCGCCCACGGGTTCGTCACCGACGTGGGCCGCCACGACGACCTCCGTCAGTTGGTGTCCGATGTCGTCGACACAGTGGGCGGGGTCGATGCGCTGGTCAACAATGCCGGTATCTCGCTGGTCAACTCGGCCTTCCAAGAGGAAGCCGAGTACGAGGCCAACTGGGCGCGCACACTCGACGTGAACCTCACGGCTCACTCAAGGCTCATCCGGCTGTGCCTGCCGTTTCTGCGGGCAGCGGACGGCGGGGGGCGGGTGGTGAACATCGCCTCCACGGAGGCCATCGTCACCACGGCCGGGCTCGCTGCCTATGCGGCCACCAAGGCCGGCGTGGTGGGGCTCACCAAGAGCTTTGCAGTCGAACTCGGCAGATTGGGCATCACCGTCAACTGCATCTGTCCGGGGCCGATCAACACCGGTATGACGGCACCGATCCCAGATGAAGCCAAGGAGGTGTATGCCAAGCGACGCGTGCCGCTGCGCCGCTACGGCGACCCCGAAGAGGTGGCCCACATGACCCTCAGCCTCTGCATGCCCGCCAGCAGTTTCGTCAACGGTGCCATCGTGCCTGTCGATGGAGGGATGAGTATTCGCCACACGTGAGCGGTGGCGCTGGTGCCTCAGCCGGCGTAGCCGTCGAGTATCCCGGTGAGCCCGGTGGGGTGCGGCCCGATGGCCAACTGCTCGAGGATGCCCTGACCGTGCTCTTGGCGACCGTCGGGCAACGTGATGGTGGCCGTGCAGAGAGCCTGCACGTGAATGTTCTCGCGTGTCAGCGCCTGAGCCACCGGGGTATCGAGGCGCTCGCCCGTGGTGACGGCTTCACCCTTCCAGGCCCCGTGGGTGAACTCGGGGTGCCCGTAGCCGATGCCCCGCATGTAGAACTCGAACTGCGGGGTGAGTCGCACGGTGCTCACCCCACCGTCCCAGTCGATGAGGTCGTATTCGAAGTGGTCGGCCCATCGGGTGCCCGGACGCCACTGCACACGCCAGTCGACGGTGCGCATCATGCGCGGCTCGGCGCCGACGGGTGCGATGGTGCCGGTCTCGTGCCACCGCCGCCCGTCGCCGAAGTCGTTGACATCGAAGTGGGTGCTCATCGACGGGAAGTTGATCGGCGCCCACAGCCAGAAGAACTGAGGGAGTGCCACCGGTGCGCCGCTCGGGCCGGCTTCGCCGACCGGCCGGATGCCCCACGACCGGTCGCGCGAACCCCAGACGTCGTCGGGCGTGATGGCATGGTGGACGCCGTCGAGTTCGATCCAACCGCTCCACGTGCCGAACTGGGTGAGACGGGTGTAGTCGAAGAACGGCCGAACCCCGGCGCGCTGGAAGAAGTGGGGCTCCTCGATCGCGGGGGAGCGAGACTCGAAAACGAGGTCGGCCGCAATGCCCTGATCGGGAGCATCGACGCGCAGCCGTAACCGATGGAGTGGTTCCAGCACCTCCACGACGATGGGTCCGAGCGACGTCGCGTCGCGCCGATCGTCGGGTGCCCGCTGCGACCGAAAGACGCTGGTTTGCCGGCCACCGTTCACCACGCAGAACGCGGCGTCGGCGACATGACGGTTGGGGTACAGGCCCATGGCTGCGGCGAAGTACACGCTGCCGTCGCGGGTGTAGCCGTTGAAGAAGTAGCGGTCGTAGTGGTTCAGATCGGCGGTGGCAGTGTGGGCGACCGGCACCGAAGCCTGGTGGATGGGGTAGTCGTCGAAGCTCGTCAGCACGTCGCGAACCGTATCCACCCGTGTGGCTGGCCCCCGCACTGTGACGCGCCGTAGCCTGTCGGCATGTCACGTCTCACAGCACTCGTTCGTCGGGTGCGAGCGGAAGGTTTCACTCCGCGCGAGTTCCGCACGGTTGCCATCACGGCATTGGTGCTCCTCTCGGTCATCGTCGTCACGGGTGGAGCAGTGCGTCTGTCGGGTTCCGGCCTGGGCTGCGACGACTGGCCGAACTGCAACAACGAACGCTTCATCGACGTCTCCACCGGCCATGCCGCAGTGGAGAACATCAATCGGCTGTTCACCTTCTTGGTCGGCTTCGGTGTTCTGCTTGCCGCGCTGGCGGCCTGGTACCGGCGGCCGCGGCGGCGCGACCTGGTGGTGTACGGCCTGGTGATGCTCATCGGTGTGCCGGCGCAGGGCCTGGTCGGCGCGGTGGTGGTGTGGACCGATCTGCATCCCGCGGCGGTGCAGTGGCACTTCTTGTTGTCGATGGTGCTGGTTGCCGCCGCCGTGATGATGCTCGTGCGCGCCGGCGAGCCCGACGGCCCGCGTCGCATCGCCACCGTGGTGCCCCGGGTCCGCAGGCGTGTCCGCCTGCTGGCGGTGTGGACCAGCATCACCGTCGTCCTAGGCACGATTGTCACCAACACCGGCCCTCACGCCGGCGACGAGTACGCCAAGCGCTTCTGGGGCATCGCAGACGTCGACGCCAGTGGTGAGCGCATCTTCCGGGTGAACGGCGACGCATTGTCGTGGGTGTCGCGCGTCCACGGCGTGGTGGTGTGGGTCACCGTGGCCGTTGCCTTCTCGCTGCTCTGGACCCTGCGGAATCTTCGGAAAGACCGCGGGATGCTCGATGCACCGCTCACGGCGTGGCTGCTGGTGGCCATCGTGCAAGGCTCGGTCGGTTACGTGCAGTATTCCGCCGGGCTGCCGGTGGGCCTGGTGGCCGTTCACCTTGCTGGTGCCACAACGCTGGTGGGTATCACCACGTGGTTGTGGGCCGCCACGAGCACCACCGCCGAGCGTGCGGGCGACATGGTGGAGCGCGTGGCCGGTCGTACTCGCCGCCCGAGGCGGGGCACATCCCTCGGATCCTGAGGCGCATGGCTCGCCGCGATGTCGCTGTCAGCGGCGTGCTGTGGGGGCTGGGTGCGTCAATCGTCGTGGCATCGAGCCGCGCGGCCTCGGCGGTGGCGGTGCAGGCCGACGACCTCCTCAATCTGTTCGTGATCGATCACGATGGATCCAGCCCTGGTCGGGCAGCGTGGGCTCGCTTCTGGGCGCAGCTCGAGGCGTGGGGTACGGGTGAAACCGACCACTTCTCGCCGTTGGGGTCGGGCCTCGACATCTGGATCAAGCGGTGGATGGTGGAGCAGCCGTTCGGTCTCTCGATGCACCAGACCCATCACCTGGCCTTCCTCGTTGCCGCGCTGCTGTCGTTCGTCGCTGCCACGCAGTTGGTCCGTCACGCGCTCGGTGTGTCGGCGTCGTCGTGCGCCGTACCCGTCGCCATCGGGTGGGCGGCGTGCGCGCAGGTCACCACCGTGTGGTCCACCTACGACCCGCTCGTCGTTCACCCCACGTACGGCGTGTTGGTCACCGCCGTCGGCTTGTGGTTCCTGGTTGCGGTTCAGCACGTCGTGGCCCGGCCGGAGCACCGCCGGTGGAGGTTCGCCGCAGCAGGGCTGGGGGTGACGGGTGTTGCCCTCTACGTGGGGTTCACCGTGTTCGTCGTTGCTGCTCTGGCGTTGGTGCTGTGGCCCACCCGCGCCCTGCCTCGTTCAGAGCGGCTGCGCTCGCAGCGCATCCCCCTAATGTGGGCGCTGCTGCCCGCAGCAGGGTTGGTGCTCGTCACCCGCGTGTGGAGCGCCATGATGAGCGAGTCGGTGTACGAAGGCACGTCGGTGCAGTTCGGGTTGTCGTCAATCACCGGCACGTCGTCGGGCACCTACAGCACATTGCCGATGGCCAACTGGGGCCGGGCTCGGGTCGCGGCCGAGGCATCGGGCGTGGAGTTCGGCCTGCCGTCGCCATGGTGGCTGACGGGCCTGCTGGCGGCAGCAGCGGCATGGTGGTGGGCCTACGGACGATCGGCGAGCACCTCGCCGACCACAACGATGGGAGTCGACGACAGCCGCCCCTCGGGCGCACGCTCTCTGGCGGTGTGTCTGGTCGTGGTGGGCATCGGCTCGGTATCACTGTTCGCTCTCACCGGGTTGTGGGGTCCGTACCTCAGCGTGCCGGGCAACACCTACATGGGTGCCTCGTCCACCTACTGGGTGTGCTCGGCTGTGTTGGGCATCTGCTTGCTTCGGGCGGCGCAACGCTCGGGCATGTGGGCGGGCGTTGCGCTGGTGGCCGTGGCATCGCTGGCCGTCGTGCAATGGAGTGTCAACGACGCCGTCGTAGAGGTAGAGCGTCGGTCGCCCTCGCCGTTCGGAGTCGATCTGGTCGAGTTCATCGACAGCGGCGTCCCTGCCGACGAGCCTGCCCGCTGCGACGCCCTCGGCGGCGTCCCCCAGGCGGCCGACCTCGATCGGTGGTACGACCGCCTCAACGCCGTGTACGCGGAGCGGCACGGCGAGCCGTTCTGCTCGTCGGTGCCTACTCCGTCAGGCCCTTGACGAACTGGCCGACCTTGTCGATGAGCGCGGCGAAGAAGTTGCCGACGCCTTTCACGAAATCCATCGTGGCCTGTGCCGAGCCGCCCGGGTCTTGCCATAGGTGAATCGCCAGGAAGGCAATCACGAGGTAGAGCGCGATGCGGCCTGCAGCCTTGAGTTGTTCGAGCAGCGCTGCCATGGGGTGACCTCCGTGTATGCCAAACACGCCCAGGTCTCCACCCGCTGGTGGAAGGCTACACGTATCGACCCAGTTGGGTGAGGCATTCGCGGAACGCTCGGACCGTGCCGTGGATGATCGACTCCACCGGCTCGACCGATTCGACTCGGCCGGCAACCTGGCCGGTGAGTGCGATGGCAGCTTCCATGTCGCCGCCGAAGTACAGGTCGAGGGCTCGGCCGAACACCGAGAGGTCGACCTGCTGCTCGCGCTCGAGCCGGGAGGTGAACTCTGTGCGGAGGGCCCGCAGCCCTGGCCGACCGAAGCGGTTGAGGAACACGGTGTCGGTCTCGGCGGCGTCGACGATGGCCTGCTTCCAGTTGTGGTGTACCGGCGACTCGGCAGCGCTCACCATTCGGGTGCCCATCTGCACGCCTTCTGCGCCGAGGGCGAACGCGGCGGCCATGCTTGGACCGTCAGTGATGCCGCCGGCCGCAATGATGGGTACGTCGACCTTGCTGGCCACCAGCGGCAACAGCACCATCGTGCTCACGTCACGCGGGTTCTTGAAGCCGCCGCCCTCACCGCCTTCCACCACCAATCCGTCGACGCCGGCATCGACCGCCTTCAGCGCCGCGGCCAGCGTCGGGACCACGTGGAAGACGGTGAGCCCGGCCCCCTTCAGCGTGGCGGTGTACTTCGTGGGGTCGCCTGCTGACGTGGTAACGAAGCGCACGCCCTGCTCGATGACGAACTCGGCAATGGACGGATCGCGCACGAATGCTTGGGCGATGTTGACCCCGAAGGGACGGCTGGTGAGTTCGCGCATGCGCACGATCTCGGCGCGCACGTTGTCGAGTTCTCCGCTCGACGTCTCGATGATGCCGAGCGCGCCCGCGTTGCTGACGGCTGACGCCAACTGGCTGCGGGCGATCCAGCCCATCGGGGCCTGGACGATCGGATAGTCGACGCCGAGCAGTTCGCTGACACGATTGCGGATGGGCGGGGGAGGGGCGACCTCGGTACTCATGACAGCACCGGATCGTACAGATGATGGCAATCGTTGGCCGTCACCACGACCGGGCCCACAGGGCTGAGCCGCAGCTGGGAGATGCTGGTGTTCTCCACCGTCAGCCAGGCGCTGCGGTGGATGCCGAACACGTGCGCAAGGTAGGCACCGATCACCCCACCGTGGCACACCACGGCGATGCACTGCCCCCGATGCTGCTCGGCGAGCGACTCGACCACCGCGGCGACGCGGGCGCGGAAGGCGTCGTCGCCTTCTGCCCCAGGAATGCCGTCCCACCGGCCGGTGAGGCTCCACGCCACCCACTCGGGGTCGCGGGCCGCAGCCCGTCGGCGGAACTCACCGTTGCTCCAGTCGCCGACGCGTACC
>DMQJ01000384.1:0-658 GCA_003455715.1 Acidimicrobiaceae bacterium
CAGCAGCGCCGGCGGGCGTCGAAGCAGGGGCACCCAGGCGGTCGCGGCGAACCGGAGTGATCATCGGAGCCGTCGCCGCGATCGCAGCCGTCGTGGTCGGGGTGGTGATGTTCACGGGCGGCGATAGCGGCACCGGGAGCGAGTCTGGCGATACCTCCACGGTGGGTTCCACCACCGGCGAGTCCACCGGCGCCACCACCCCCTCCGAGTCCACCGCCACCACCACGGGGGCCGACGCGGTCACGGTTGAGGTGTGTGGTGCAGACGCGACGGGCATTTCGGCGATGGCCATCGACGACGGCACGTTGTATGTCCTCAGCGCCACCGGCGTCGCCACCATCGACGCCGCCTCCGTGGCCTCGTGTGCCGTCGATGTCGCCGCGGCAGCACCGGCCGCATTCACGTGGGGCGGCGCCGCCTCCCACATCGACGCACTGGGCGATCGCATGGCGTTCGGTGGACCATCCGGAGGAGCCCTTGCCATCGCAGACAGGGCAGACGTCATCGAGTGCGCCAGCTTCGTGGGTGATCTGGCCATGACCGGGCCTTCACAGGTGTTCGCCATCACTGCGGCGGGCGTGGAGTCGGTGGACGTTGGCGGTGGCACCTGCACGTCCACCGTGGAGGTGCAGGCCGGCGCACTCGCCGCCCGCCACAT
>DMQJ01000384.1:891-3417 GCA_003455715.1 Acidimicrobiaceae bacterium
CCCGCCACATCGAGGCAACCGGAACGCGTGTGGTGGTGGCAGGTAGTACGCCGGAGGGAACTCCGGCGGTGCAGATGAGCATCCGTGGCGAGTGGCGCGACCCGGTGGAGCTACCACAACTCACAGGCGTGTCGGCCATCGCTGGCTGCGGCGACGCCGTGTGCGTGTTCGACACGGACACGGCGTCGATGTTGGAGGTGTCGGAAGATGGTGTCGTCGGCCCTGTCCGACCGTTCACCGGAGTGGTGGAGGTAGTGGGCAGCGCTTCCGATGGCGGTGTGGTGTACCTCCTCGCTCGCACCGACGCAGCGACCCTGCAACTGGTGCGCGTCATCGTCTGATCGTCGGCCGACTGCGGGTGCGATCGTCCACACCCGCCGATATGGTCCGCCTTCTCGGCACGGAGTGCCCCATCGCTGTTCCTGGCAGCCCTTCGCCAACCCGTCGTCGTCGGGACGGCCTGCTTTCCTGCGATCTGAAGGAGCCGCCATGCGCGATCACCTTGCCCGCCTGCACGTCCTCGTCCTGTGCCTCGCCGACGGTGGGCTGGCAGCGCTCCGGCCACATGCCGCCCGTCATCCCGACGATCCGCAGGGCGAGTCGGGGCAGGCCACCACCGAATATGCGTTGGTGCTGCTCGGCGCTGCCCTCGTCGCCCTGCTCGTCGTGGCGTGGGCAACCACCGGTGGCGGGGCAGGCAAGATCGGCCGACTGTTCGACCGGGTGATCGACTCGGTCATCAATCGGCTGTGAGCGCCACGCCGGTGGCCCGCCCACGGCGCACCGCAGCGGGCGACACGGGTCAGTCCACGGTCGAGCTCGCGCTCGCCCTTCCCTTGGTGTGCCTGCTGCTGCTCGGCGTGCTGCAGGTGGCCCTGGTGGTGCGCAGCCAGTTGGCCGTGCAGGCCGCCGCACGCAACGGGGCCAGGGCTGCCGCAGCGGCAGCAACGCCTGACGCGGCAGCCGCTGCCGCCCACGCCAGCACTTCGATTCGTCCGCTCGAGGTCGATGTCGACGTCTCGGCACGACGTGTCACGGTGACCGTTCGCTACGCGGAGCCCACCGATGTTCCGCTGGTTGGCTGGTTGCTGCCGACGGTCCGGTTGCGCGCCGCAGTCACCATGCCAGTCGAGCCTCCGTAGCTCATCGGCCACACACGCGAGCCCGGGTAGGGTGAAGCCGTCATGGACGTTCGCTGCACGCATTCCACGGTTGGCGGTCGGCCCGTGCTGCACGTGAGTGGCGAGATCGACCTGTCGTCGCTGCCGACACTGCACGACCATCTCTCTCGAATGGTGCTCGAACATCCGGGGGCGGAGGTGACGGTCGATCTCGATGGCGTGTACGCGCTCGACGACACGGGCCTCGGCATGCTGCTCGGTGCGGCGGGTCGCGCCCGCGAGCACGGTGGCGATGTGGTGGTCGTGTGCACCGCACCGCACCTCCTGCAGCGCTTCGCGCTCACCGGCCTCGACCGAGCGCTCGAGGTGCGGGCGCGGGTGGGCACGATTCCGGCCTGAGGGTCGCCCGGAAGTTTTCTTCCGAAAAAGCGCGAGGGCCCGTACGGCGGGTGCTCTGGACGGTCAGACGGTGCCGATGGGGTGCCGCCACCGAAAGGAACACCCGATGAACACCACCCTCTTCCGCACCATCGTCGCCGGGTCGTTCTCGGCGCTCGCTTCGGTGGCCCTCACCGCAGCCCCCCAGGCGCACGCCGGGGGCGGTACTCCCGCACCCGAGTGCGACGAGTCGACGCACGTCGACAACGGCGACGGCACCGGCACGGTCATCTGGTTCGACTTCTGCCCCGAGGTGCCCGACCTGCCCGCACCGGTCGACCCGAAGTTCGAGATCGACCCCAGCGTGCTTGAGCTGTACCCGGTATTGCCGTTGGTGCCCGCGGCTGACGACGACTGCGACTACCTCACCCCCGACCAGATCGACGTGCGTGCCAGCCAGACCAGCCCGTACGACTGGCAGTGGCGAGTGTTCTTCCACGGCGACGTCGACAACCTGTGCGATCGCACCGTCAACGCGGTGATGTTCGCCGACGGCGTGCACCACGGCCTTGCCGTCGGCGTGAACGACATCGTCGCCGTCAACGCCAGCGGCGACGACTACATCTTCGAGTTCGCCACCGGTTGCCACTACGCCACCTGGATCGACATCGAGGGCCACGAGACACCGTGGGACAGCTACGAGGGCATCGATCGTGGCACGCCCGACTGCCTGGGCATCGACCTGCCGGAGATCCCCGAGATCCCTGAGATCATCCCGGAGATCCCCGAGATCGACCCGGAGATTCCGGTCGACCCCGAAACCCCGGAAACCCCCGAGACCCCGGAGACGCCCGAGGTCGACCAAGAGACCCCCGAGACCCCGCGCACGCCGGGCGGCGACCTGCCCACCACCGGCTCCGATGGCACCACCCTCTTGGTGGGCGGCGCGCTGCTGGTGCTCGGCGCCGGCCTGGCCTTCACCGCAGTGAGCATGAGCCGCCGCCGGGCCTGACCCGATCTCTGCAGT
>DMQJ01000254.1:0-1184 GCA_003455715.1 Acidimicrobiaceae bacterium
TCTTCCGATCTGCTGCCGTAGGTGATCGTGCCGGCGTAGAGGCGTGCCGTCGCGCCGCTCTTGACCCAGGTGTGCGCGACGGGCCGGTTGAACGTGTCCCAACCCGTGTAACTTCCGGCGCTGGCCCCGGCGGCCGTCCACGAGGCCCCGGCTTCATCTAGCGTCACGCCCACGAGCGTGGCGACGCCGTTGTAGGAGTAGGTCGCCAGGGTGGTCGTGCTGAGGTTCACCGACGTCACCCGGCTGAGCGCATCGTCGAGTGTGTTGCCCGTCGAGAGATAGTTGATGCCGACGTCCTTGCCGTCGGGCATGGTCATGGTGCTGCGGCGGATGGTGCGGCGTCCGCCGGTGGGCGTGGCCTTGGCGTAGGAGTACGCCACGCTGTAGGCGCTGCCGGTGCCCACGGCGGAGTCGTGGTCCTGCTCGAAAAGCGTGACATTCCCCCAGCCGCCGTTGGCATAGGTGTATTTGACTTGGTCGACGACCAGGCCGCCGCTGGACGCGTCGTATTGCGTGACGGTGCTCACGCGGCCCAGGCCGTCGTAGGCCCAGGCGATGCGGCGCACGGCCCCATCGACGCCCGAGCCCAGGGCCGTGGCGGCGTCGGTCAGGCGGCGGCCCACATCGTCGTAGGTGTACGCGTGCATGGTCTCGGCCTGATCCTCCATCGTCAGGACCTCACCCTGGGCGTTGTAGGTGTAGGAGACCTTGTCGGAGCCGGAGCCGTCGGGATAGATGACGCTGGCGACCATGCCGTTGTGGGCGATGCCGGCGGTGCCGGACTTGGTGACGCCGAAGGCCCAGGTGGTGACGGGGTCGGCGGGTGAGGTGTCCTTGGTGCCGTCGCCGTCGAGGTCGGACCACATCTCGGTGCGGCGACCGGCGGAGTAGGTGTAGCGGGTGTAGACGTCGTAATCGCGGGCGGAGGTGCCGATGGGGGGCGAGTTGGCCTCGTAGTTGGCGATCGAGGCGGTGACTCGCCCCGCGGCGTCGTAGAGCATGCGGGTGGCGCGGCCGTCGACGCCGATCTGCTCGAGCGTGGTGCCGTCGTCGTTGTAGACGACCTTGGTGCGGAGAATGGAGCCGGATGAGGTCGTGGGCTCGCTGATGGCGGAGCGGTCGACGTCGGCACCACCGCCGACGCCGTCGATGCCCGAGGTGCCGTAGGAAGCGGAGGTGGTGGG
>DMQJ01000254.1:1477-6003 GCA_003455715.1 Acidimicrobiaceae bacterium
GGTGGCCCCCCCCCCGCCGCTGTCGAGGTCGGTGTGGAAGCGCTCGATGGAGGCGGACATGAGCACGTTGTCGCAATCGGTGGACTCGTAGAAGGTCCAGGACTCGGAGGCGACGATGTCGCCGGCGCAGTCGTCGGCGTCGGCGTAGGCCGAGTCGTTCATCTTGGCGAGGGTGGCCGAGACGACGCGGCGGTTCAGGCGGTCGTACTCGTGCTTGGTGATGGACTCGCCGAGCGACTTGATGAGCAGGCCGTCGGCGTTGTACCAGTTCTCGCTGACGAGGGTGTCGTCGTCGGAGCCGTCGGCGGGATCGATCTTGTGGCGCGTGGTCTTGAAGGCGCGGCCGAGCTGGTCGTAAGCGGTCTCCGACAGGGCCAGGCGATTGGTGGCGAGGGTGGTGGGATCGTCGGCGGCGTCAAGACCCGTCGAATCGCCGTACTGCCCGACGGCGACGGCGCGGCCGAGGTTGTCGTACTTCATGAGGGTGTAGGGGGCCGCGCCGGGGAGCGCGACGATGGCGCGCCCGCGATAGTCGTAGAGGGTGTCGGAGTTGCGGCGAGAAGGGGTGCCGGCGCTGTCGAGGAAGACCTTGCGGCGGGTGACGTGGCCATTGCCGATGCCGCCGGTGTCGCCCGAGCCGTCGTAGACGACCTCGGAGACCTTGGTCATGTTGTTGGTGCCGGACTGGGAAGAGCGGTAGGTCTGCCCGGTGACGAAGTCGTTGGTGCCGACCTCGGTGCCGCTGTGCCGGCCGATGGCATCATACAGCGTGGTGGTGATGGTGCCCGCGGCGTCGCGGGTCCACAGCCGGCGGCCGTAGGGGTCGTAGCCGAACGCGGTCGCGTCATAGTGCGTGCCCGAGGTGCCCGGCAGCGTGGTGGGGTTGCTGAAGTAGGTCCGCTGCTCGGTGATCCGTGTGCCCGATTCGTTGTAGACGCTGGTCGAGAGACGGAAGGGCGTGCCCACGCCGCCGTCGATGATGGCTTCGAGCGCGTCGGACTCGGTCTCGTCCACCAGGGCCGTCAGGGCGCTGGTGGTGAAGCCGCCGGAGTAGGCGATCGTGGCGCTCGCCTCGGATCGCCCGGCGTGGTTGGCGACGCTGTAACTCGCTGGCCCCCAGTATTGCGGGGTTCCCGAGGAGACGTACTTCGGGAACGACATGGTCACGGACCGCCGATCCGCCAGCGTGGCGTAGTAGTTCAGCGTGACGGGGTTCCCGGCGCGGGTGGTGGTGGTGAGGCGTCCCTGGCCGTCGTAGGCGTAGGTGGTCCTGCGGTGGTAGCCGTCGCCGTTCTCGGTGATGCCGAAGATGGTGCTCGGATCGTCGTTGGCCACGTCGATGTCGGTGGCGTCGTTGGTGTCGACGTCCTGGATCGCGGTCACCAGTTGTCCGCCGCTGTACTTGGAATAGGTGAAGCGGCCGGAAGCCGACTCCGAGAGCGCCGTGGTGCCGTCGGTGCGCAGGTAGCGCTTGGTGACCGTCGCGGCGTTGGAGCCGTTGTTGGCCGTGGTGACGGTCGGGGCCGTCGTCGTGACGACCTTGGGCATCAGCGCCGCGGCGCCGGTCCAGAAGGTGTAGCCGTAGGTGGTCTCGTCGTAGTTGCTCCCCTCGCTCGATCCTTCGGTGTGGTACGCGCGGGTACCGCTGACGAGCGCCTTGGTAAAGGTGTATCCGCCCACAGTCATGGTCTGTGTGGTGTACGCGGTGCGCGCGTCGTATTGGGCGGTCCCGGTACCCTGGGCGTGCTGGCGGGCCTTGACGAAGCCGCCGAAGTCGCCGTCGCCGGTGGTCCAGCGGGTGACGTGCCTGACCAGCCCGTTCTGGCTCGTCGCGTTGAAGGTCGCCGCCGAGTGGTTGTAATGCGTGCTCAGGATATCGGCGGGCGTGCGGATGCTCGTCACCTGCCCGTCGCTGTTGCGGGCGACGGCGTGCGACCAGAAGTTGGGCGGGCCGCTGTCGGGGTTGCCGTCGGCCAGGACGTGCGAGAGGGGCTGGCCGAGTTCGTCGAAGTAGGTGACCTCGAAAGCGGTATCCGGCCGGTCCACCGTTACGCGCGTGCACCACGCGGTGTCGTAGCCCGTGTTGTTGGTGTACGAGCCGTTGGACTCGTACTCGAAGGTGTAGGTGCCGTTGGTGCCCCCGCCGCACCCGCACTCGCCGCCGAACCAGGCCTTCACGATCCGGTGGGAGGAGTCGTATTCGAAGTAGGAATCGACGTACTTGTTCCAGGTGTCTCCGTACGCCTGGGTGAGCGGGTCGTCGTCGAAGTTGGCATCGCCCACGAAGTCCAGGGCCCGGTACCCCTCGAAGCCCAGGATGTACTTGAGCCCGTGCTCGTGGCCGGGGTTGGTCGAGGCGTTGAAGGCGCCGGTGTAGTAGCGGTAATGCTTGGTCCGCACCTCGGCGATGCCGCTGTCGGTCATCGGTGTCGTGATCGTCACTGTCCGCAGGTCACCGTCCACGCCCTCGTTGCTGATCGTGCTCGAGAAGTAGGCGTATTCGACCTTGTATCCGGTCGCGGTGCCGCCCACCTTCACCTCGACCTTGGTCAGCCTGCCCGACGAGTAGGTGAACGCGTACTCGCGGCCTTCGCCGTCATAGAGCCGGGTGATCTTGCCCGAGGAGTAGCCGCTGCTGATCGCCGTGCTCCCTGTCGTTGCGTGCCCGGCGTACATCGTGTTCCCCGCCGGATCAATCTTCTTCCAGAACTGCCCCGCCGCGGAGCCCGCGTCGGCGTCGAAGCCGAAGAAGACCGTGCGCACGCCGTTCAGGTCATAGTGCGTGTAGGTGTCGGGCTCGCTGGCGGCACCGGCCTGGAAGTAGACCACGCCCGCCGACCCGTTCACACCTCGGAAGACGTCGCTCCCGCCCCCGCTCCGCTTGAACTCGGCATGGCGGTCGGCCCCCAGAACGAGATAGACCATGTCCTTGGTCGCGTCCGAGCCGTGCGTGAAGGTGACGATCGCCGGCTGGGCCGTCTGCATCCAGTTGTAACCCTGGTACCCGTTGCTGTCGTGATGAGCCGAAGAGAGTTCCTGCCGGGCGTTGTAGGTCCGCCCGATGACCACGCCCGTCATGCCTCGGGCCGGCAGGGCCAGATCGACGTCGTCGATGGCGACCGTGCCCTCGTGCAACCGGACGCCTCCCGGGCCTTGACCCCGCGCGTTCCAGCCGATGTCGCTCCCCGGGTGGCCGTGGATCGCCAGGCCCAGATGGCTTCCCGCGCGGGCCGAGCCGTCGGGGAACGCCATCCGCTGCCACACACGCGGCCGCACGTTCTGGATGCCGGTGGCGCTGGTTGGCTGGTAGGACGTGAGCGCGTCGTTGTGCAGCAGGAGCACCTGATCGGCAAGACAGGGGGCATGGGCACACACCGACAGCAGGACGGTGGCACCGACAATTCGTCGCGCCAGCAAGAACTCTTCACGCATGGGTGCTCCGCGGATCGAGAGGGGATTCGGGCCGCATTATGTTGCGACCGACAAGCCTACATCGCGGCCACCGAGCAGGCGCGCCAACTCAGATATGCACCGAGACTCCACCACGGCAAACATCTCCCGAGAAAGGCACACACAATTGAGGAACACGTGTTTGACAAGGAACGTATCCCCATGTTAGAACTTGCCTGTTCGGTCACGCACTCTCGTCCACGGGAGGTACTCATGGCCACGGGCGCACCGTCATCGTTCTCCAAGCATCCAGCGCACGCCCCCCTGCTCTCGAGCACCGCTCGCGCCAAGTTGCGCCGTCGCCAGTACGGGTTGGCGATCGCCGCCGTAGCCGCCTGCGCATCGCTCCTCGCAGCGGTCGCGTTCACGCTCCCTTCACATCCAACCTCCCCAAGGCCCACGTCGGTCCAGCCCGGCGATGCGGTTCGGTGGCTCGCCCGCGCCGGCCTCTCTCCGTCGGCGCTCGCGGCCGCCGGCGTGGATGGTGCCCAGGGCAACGCGGTGATCGCGTCGGCGGCGGCGTATCTGGGCGAGCACGGGGGGACGCTCGATGCCGCGGAGTCCCGGGTGTTCGAGGCGCGAGCCGCCGCCGAAGCGCGGCTCGCGAGTCTGCGCTCGGCGGAGGCGAGGACCGAGGAGCTGTTCGAGTTGCAGTCGCTCCAGGCCTCCCTCGCCACGGCCGAGCGCGCGATGCAAGAGGCCCTTGCCGCGTTCCGGCAGGTCACGCTGGCGAGCCTCACGCCTCCGCAGGTCGCCACGCTGGCCACGATCCGTGAGAGCACGTTGTTCGGACTCCCGATGGAGTACCGGGTCGCCCCTCGTGCCGAGGCCGAGCAGGTGGCCCTGCGCGACGCGCTCGCCAATCTGCGCATCGCACGGCAGCGCGGCATCGAAGCGGACGCTGCGTGCGCCGCCACCGTGAGAAACGCTCGCACGGCGGAGGTCGAAGCCGCGGCCGCGTCGCTCGCCCAAAACCTCCAGCCCCTTCACGCCGCTTGGAACGCGGCTCTGGGGCGCTGATCAGAGTGTGGGAGCCGACCCACACCCTTCGGGGCTCACATGGGACACTTCCCGGC
>DMQJ01000032.1:0-3331 GCA_003455715.1 Acidimicrobiaceae bacterium
TGGCTGAGCAGGCCTACCGACACCCTGGTGCCGTAGGGAATGCGGCTGGCGAGACAGGCCATGGCCGGCTTGTCCCATGTGCGCAGCCCGAGATGCTGGGAAGCAGCGCGAACGTCGGCCTTGGTGAACCCCGCTGCGACGAGCGGAAACTCGGCACCAGCCTCCGCCGCGGCCTTCTGACCTGGACGGTGGTCGCCGAGATCGTCGAGGTTCACGCCGAGCACCACCGTGGCCCCCTCGGCCGCGGCCAGCGGGCCCACCGCGTCCATCAGTTCGGCCTTGCAGTGGAAGCAGCGGTCGGTGTCGTTCAGTCGGTACGCGGCGCGTTCCATCTCGTGGGTGATCACCGGGGTCCATCGCAGACCCCACTCGTCGGCCAACGCTCGGCAGTCGTCCTCTTCGTCGCCAGCCAACGATGGGCTCACCGCTGTGACAGCGTGGGCACCGGCAGCCCCGAGGGTGCGGTGAGCGACCGCGGCGAGAAAGGCCGAATCGGCGCCGCCGCTGAAGGCCACCACCACGCGCCCCAAGCGGCGGAGGTCGGCCTCGAGCGCGTCGAGCTTGGTGAGCAGCGGGCCGTCGGTCACGGCCGCCACCCTACCGACCCGGCACGACCACGACGCCGGGACCTAACCTCGCGGCCATGGTGCAACCGCACACTCCCCGTCATCGACGACGCCGACAGCTGGCAGCGGGCCTCGCGTGCCTGACCGTTCTCGCCGCTGCGTGTTCCGACGGCGAGTCGGCCGACGCGCCCACCACCACGTCGAACACCCGACCGGCCGAGCCGAACGCACTGCCTGCCGAGCCGCAGGAGATCAGCTTTACCTCCGCGGAGGGCGTCGAAATGAGCGGCCTCTACTACCCAGCCGCCATCAACCCTGCGCCGGTCGTCGTGTTGTTCCATTGGGCGTACGGCGATCGAAGCGACTGGCACGTCATCGCTCCCTGGCTGCAGAACCGTGGGTTGGCCAACCCGTTTCCCATCACGTCGCATTCGTCGCTCAACGACCGCTCGTGGTTTCCAATCCCGGGCCCCCAGCCCACCTACGGAGTGTTCATCGCGTCGTACCGCGGCTGCTCACCGCATCCTGACGGCTGCCCCAACTGGACACCGGATCAGTGGCTGGCCGACTCGCACGCAATCATCACTGCCGCCGCTTCGTTGCCTGGCGTCGATGCCGACCGCATCGTCACGATGGGTGCAGGCATCGGAGCCGATGGAGCCACCCTGTCGTGCGCCGCATGGAACGAGACGCATCCGGGCGCTTGCGACGGCGTGCTGGCGCTGGCGCCCGGCAGCTACCTGGGCGAGCCGTTCGGCGAGGCAGTGGCCGCGCTCGGTGCAGCCGATGAGCCCGTGCCTGTGTGGTGCATGTCGACGTTCCCCCAACAGGTGGGCCTGTGCGACGCACCGGGGGCCGACACCAACCCAGGGTTCCGCTCGATCGACGTCATGGGCGACACCGAGCCCGGCCACCTGCTGGTGCCCGCGGCCGACCCATCGCCGTTGCAGTTGCTGCTCGACCTGCTGGCCGAGGTCGCGCCCGTGTAAGGCCCCGGTGGCTCAGGGCAGAGGGCTCAGGGCTCAGGGTTCCCAGACGCTCTTGGCGCCGTTGTGCGCAGTCAGCGTCATCGTCACGGTGGCCACGCTGCCCGACACGATGGCCAGGGCTGCCAGCACGGCAGCGATGTGCCGGGGCTTGCGCGCCTTTGCCGTCGCTTGCTCCTCACCCACCTTGCGGCGCCAGCGGAGGAACAGCATCCAGCCGAGCACGATCACGAAGAAGAGCAATGCCAGCAAGCGCACCGTTTCGCCCATCTCGCCGTGATCGCGCAGCGTGTCGGAGATGGCCATGCCGCTCTCGCGGTAGTCGTCTTCCAGGCTCTCACCGCTGCTGGCCGCCAACACCGTTCCGACGAACCCGATGCCGGCGAGCGCCGTCACCAGCCAGCCGAACGAGCGCACCAGGTGGGGCCGCACCGTCATGGCGATGACGCCGATGGTGGCCAGCGGCAACAGCACCACCGGCACGTGCACCATGAGGGGATGGGCGGGGAGATCGCCAATGGTGTCGAACATCATCGTCCTTTCAGGTAGTTCATCAGCGCCTGCACCTGGGCGTCGGTGAGGTCGGGGAAGCCCTCCATGCGGCCCTTGCCGACACGGATCGACTGCTCGAGGCGCTGGTCTCCGAGGCTGGCGATGCGGGTGGCATCGAGTGCCGGGGCGTCGCGCTTGCCCTGGCGATCGGCGCCGTGGCAGCGAGCGCACGACTTGGAGTAGATGGCTTCACCGGACGACACCGCGGGAGCGGTGGTGGCTGCAGCGGCGGTGGGCACCACCGGCGAACTGCTCTCGTCGCCACCACCGCCGCAGGCCGTGAGCGAACCGATTGCGACGAGCACCGAAGCCGACGCCATCACCGACACCAACAGGGAGGATCGCCGGACAGAGCCGCGATCCGAGGGGCACACTTTGGACACGCTGACCATCCTGCTACCCCCAGGGGTATTACCCACAGGGCCATAGGTCCCTTGTTGCGGCGATCCAAGTCACCGCCGAGTCATCGTCGGGTCGTCGGGGGACGGCTGACGAGCCGTAGCCTTGCATCCCGTGCCTACCGCCCCCACCGCTGCGTTCTCCATCACCCTCGACTGCCGCCTCGACAACGTGCCGGGCTCTCTCGGCCGGTTGTGCACCGCCATTGGCGAGGTAGGCGGCAACATCGGCGCACTCGACGGGTTCGACGTTCGTGGCTCGGAGCTGCGTCGCTGTCTCGTGGTGCATTGCCGCGACGAGGCCCACCAGCAGAAGGTGGTGGCTGCGGTGCAGGCGCTCAGCGGCATCACGTTGATGGACTGGTGGGACCGCACCTTCCGCATGCACGAGTCGGGCAAGATCCACGTGCTGTCGTCGGCACCGGTGAACGACCGCGACGACCTGTCGATGGCCTACACGCCGGGTGTCGCCCGTGTGTGCACCGCCATCGAGCACGACCCGGCGCTCTCCCACCGCTACACCATTCGCAAGAACACGGTGGCCATCGTCAGCAACGGCACTGCGGTGCTGGGGCTCGGCGACATCGGCCCCGAGGCAGCCATGCCGGTGATGGAGGGCAAGGCCCTGCTGTTCAAGGAGTTCGGCGACGTCGACGGGTTCCCCATCTGCATCAACGCCCGCACCGCGGATGAAGTGGTCGACTTCGTCGAGCGCATCGCCCCCACCTTCGGCGGCATCAACCTCGAAGACATCAAGGCGCCGGAATGCTTCGAGATCGAAGAGCGGCTCAAGGCGTCGCTCGACATCCCCGTGTTCCACGACGACCAG
>DMQJ01000032.1:3408-6335 GCA_003455715.1 Acidimicrobiaceae bacterium
TCACCGACAGCAAGGTCGTGGTCTCCGGGGCCGGCGCGGCCGGGACGGCGATCGTCACCCTCCTGCTCGCCGCCGGCGTGAGCGACGTGGTGGTCGTCGACAAGGCCGGGGCGATCTGCACCGGTGACGACACCCTGTCCGAGGCGCACACCCAGCTCGCCTCGGTCACCAACCCCCGCGAGGTCCGCGGCAGCCTCCAGGAGTGCCTGGTCGGCGCCGACGTGTTCATCGGCGTCAGCGCTCCCGGGATCCTGCAGCCCGAGTGGATCGCGGACATGGCCGAGCAGCCCGTGGTCTTCGCGCTGGCCAACCCCGACCCCGAGGTCGACCCCACCGAGGCCGAGAAGTACGCCGCCGTCGTCGCCTCCGGCCGCTCGGACTACCCCAACCAGATCAACAACGTGCTNNTTCCACGACGACCAGCACGGCACCGCGGTGGTCACCCTCGCTGCACTGTGGAACTCGTTGAAGATCACGGGCAAGAAGATGGAAGACCTCTCGGTGGTCATCGCCGGCATGGGCGCCGCAGGCGTGGCCATCGGCAAGATCCTCATCAACGCCGGCGTGGGCGAGATCGTCGGCTGCGACCGTACCGGTGCCGTGTACTCCGGCCGGGGTGATCTCAACACGGCGAAGGAGTGGTTCGCCGAGCACACCAACCCGAGCCGCAAGATGGGCACCATCAGCGACGTGCTGCGCGGCGCCGACGTGTTCGTGGGCGTGAGCGGGCCCGACCTCATCACCGCCGCCGACGTGCGCAACATGGCCGCTCAGCCCATCGTGTTCGCGATGGCCAACCCCAACCCCGAGATCCGTCCCGAGCAGACCGACGGCCTGGCCGCGGTGATGGCCACCGGCCGCAGCGATTACCCGAACCAGATCAACAACGTGCTCGCCTTCCCCGGCGTCTTCCGCGGCCTGCTCGACGCCCGGGCCCACGACATCACCATCGAGATGCTGCTCCGCGCCGCCGACGCGATCGCCCACGTGGTCCGCGACGAGGAGCTCAACCCGAACTTCATCATCCCGACGGTCTTCAACGCCGAGGTGCCGAAGGCGGTGGCCGCCGCGATCCGGGGACCTTCTGGAGCGCCACCCGGGTCGGTGTGACCTCAGGGGGCACCGGCTCCTTCCCGTACGCCAAGCCAACTACGAAAAGAGGTCTTCATGTCACCCTTTGCAGCGGCGACGCGCTCCGTTCTCGTCGTGCAACCAGATCACGAGGATCCGCTGGACACCTTCGACTCGTGGTTCCGCGACGAGGGACTGACGACCAAGGTCGTTCGGCCCTTCGCCGACGACCCGGTTCCAGACGTCGCGGATGCGGCGGGGTTGGTCGTCCTCGGTGGTGACATGGGCGCCAATGACGACGCCGCTCACCCGTGGCTTCGTGATGTCCGAGCGCTACTCGCGAGCGCCGTGGAGCACGACGTGCCAACGCTCGGCATCTGTTTGGGCGGCCAGCTTCTCGCAGTAGCGACCGGAGGCGAGGTTTCTCGCGGATCGCATGGTACCGAGGTCGGCGCACCTCAGATCCACGCCCGCCCAGAGGTTGAGGACGACGTGCTCCTTAGCGCGGTTTCGTGGCCGGCGCGCTTCGCCACCATGCATCGCGACGAAATCGTGACATTGCCTGCCGAGGCGGTGTGGCTTGCTGAGTCGAGCATGTACAAACACCAGGCCTTCAGGATCGGGAGACACGCTTGGGGCCTCCAGTTCCACCCAGAGGTCTCTTTGTCGCGCTTCGTCCGCTGGGCCGAGTACATCCACGACGATCCAGAGACGACGCAGCGCGTACAGAAAGGTGTCGCCGAGTTCGCGGCCACCACGCGCTACGTTGCGACGGCGACTGAACCGCTGGCCAGACGGTTCGCGCGTGTGGTTCGAAGCTAGCCGGCAGCAGTACTAGCGGTCCGGGGAGCCGAGGGTGCCGTAGCATATACGAAACACCGTCCCTGCTCCTGGTCGGGCCAGCATCCACACAGAAGTCCAGCGGAGGCAACCAGGGCGCGTCCACGTCATCGAGACGTAACCGAGTGCGAGGAACGAACATGCCTGACCCAACTACCAACGGCACCCCGAGTCTGGCCCCGGTCGGTCGTACTCGGAACGCCTTGGCTGCGGAGGTCTACGACAATCTGTTGGATGCGCTCATGGACGGGCGCCTGTCCCCTGGGGATCGCCTGGTAATGGATCGCTTGGCCGACGATCTGGGGGTCAGTCGGTCACCAGTCCGGGACGCTTTGCTGCGGTTGCACCGCGAGGGGGTCGTGGAGCCGGGCGGGAAGCGCGGCTACCTCGTGCGCGCCGCCTCCGACAGTGACATCCACGACTTCTACGCCGCACGGATGGCAGTTGAGGGTTTCGCCGCAGAGCTCCTACAAGGTGCCGGAGCAGATGCATGGGTGTTTCTTCGCGACCTGCTCGAAAGCCTGTCCGCCAAGGCGACGGCGTCCGTCCGCGAGTCGTTCGAGGCCAACCGACTGTTCCACCGGGGAGTCGTCGAGGTCACCGGAAACTCGTATCTCGTCGACATGTTCGACACGATTTGGAATCGAAGCCGGACCGCCCTGACTTACCGCGACTTCGCCGCGGCGTACCCCTACGACGAGTTCGTGCCCGAGCACACCGAGCTGCTGGACGCGCTCGAGCGCGCCAGGCCCAAGACGGCCCGAAATCTCATGGTGCAGCACATCACGGGTGGGCTGGACCGAACGCGACCAGGGTCAAGCGAATGACGGTCGCAGGTTGTCCGCCGCTCACGGAACGACCGCGCGCCGGATCAGCTCCGTAGCCAGTAGGTCGTCTCAATGAGCGGCAGCAAGCGCGACCGTGGAAGCCAGGGCCACGACCATCACCAAGAGGCTGCCGCACAGAAGGCGCCTGCTGCCGAAGCCTGTTGCCGCGCTAAAGATCGGAAGAGCACA
>DMQJ01000032.1:6548-7051 GCA_003455715.1 Acidimicrobiaceae bacterium
TGTTGCCGCGCTAGCTGCGATGCGAGCCATGACAACAACGAGCCAGGCAAGCCCCGTGAAAGCCAGCGTCACCGGGCCAATAGCTAGCGGACGGGGGTGCTGTGGCGGACGGCGACTCTTGCCGCGAGCTTGCGACTTAGCGCGGCAAGACATGCTTTGCACGCCATGTCTGACGTGCAGTCGAAGGGAAGGTGCCAGAAGACCCGCCATCCGAGTGTCGATTGCCCACATGCTGTCCACGTGTCCTCGGTGTGGCGCGCATGCTGCGCCCCCCAAGGAGATCGACCGCTGCTGTTCCTTGAATCCAGATGCCGCGAGGTCACGATCCACTCATTCACGTTCCATCTCCGATCTCACAGATCACCGCGCCGTTGGTGACCGTGGCGCCGACCTCGGCCTGGAGCCCGGTCACGACGCCGGCCTTGTGGGCCTTGAGCGGCTGCTCCATCTTCATCGCCTCGATGACGACCACGGTGTCGCCCTCGGCGACCTCCTGGCCCTCC
>DMQJ01000002.1 GCA_003455715.1 Acidimicrobiaceae bacterium
TCCCAACCGGGCCCGGCGGGCCGGCGGGGCCGGAGGGGGCGACACAACTGCGCTCGCCCCCGCCGGCCTGCTGCGCGGCGTCGGCCACATCGACGGGGCTGACCACGATGGAAGCAAGGCCGAACGAGGTGGCCAAGTACCCCAAACCTGTTGACCGTCGCACCGCGGTTCCTCCCCGTCCACAGTCCCTGAGCGCCCGGACGTTACCAGCTGGCCCCACGCACCAGCGCGGCACTGGCAAGCGGGCAACCTTCAACAGGAGGCCGCCGCGGTAGCCTCGCCCGCATGGCCTCACTGCCCCACTTCGACCGCCGGATGAGCGATGCCGAAGGGCTGATGTGGCGGCTGGAGAAAGACCCGCACCTCAGCAGCACGTTCGCCAACGTCACCGTGCTCGACCGGTCGCCCGACTTCGATCAGTTGCTGCGCCGGCTCGAACGCGCCACCTATGCCATCCCCCGCTTGCGTCAGCGAGTCCAGCCCGCGCCGGTGAACCTCACCCCACCCACCTGGGTGGAAGACCCCAACTTCGACCTGCGCTACCACGTGCGCCACCTGGCGCTTCCCAAGCCGGGCACCATGCGCCAACTGCTCGACCTGGCCAGCCTCATCGCCTGCGATGCCTTCGACCGCACGCGGCCGCTGTGGCAGTTCGTGGTCGTGGATGGGCTCAAAGGTGGCAAGAGCGCCCTCATCCAGAAGATGCACCACACCATCGTTGATGGCGAGGGCGGGGTGCAGCTCAGCTTGCAGTTCCTCGATTTCGAACGCGACGCGCCTGAGCCCGAGCCACTCGACCCCGACCTCATCGCAGCAGCAGCCGAGGCCCAGCCGGAGGGCCCCGCCCCCGATCTGCTGCGCGACCTGGTAACAGGCAGCCTGCGCATGCCCATCGGGCTGCTCAAGCAGATCAAGGAGCTGCTCGCCGACCCCACCGGCATTCCCGAAGCCGGATCGGCCACCGTCGACACCGTGCGAGGCGTGATGCATCAACTGGGCGACACGGAAGCCGCCCATTCACCGCTGTGGACCCAGCGCAGCCTGCGCCGTCGCATGGAGGTACTGCGGGCCCCATTCGGCCCCACACGTGAAGCGGCCAAACAACTCGGCGGCTCGCTCAACACCGCGTTCTTGGCTGCAACTGCCGACGCAGCCGGGCGCTACCACCGCGAAATGGGTTCCCCGGTCGACTCGCTACGCGCCAGCATGGCCATCAGCACGCGCACCGAGAGTTCGGGTGCCAACGCGTTCTCGCTGGCCCGCATGATGGTGCCGACCACCGAGATGTCCGCGGCCGAACGCTTCCGCGCCATCCAAGACGCCACCGCAGCAGCCAAGGAGTCCACCTCCACCACGTCGCTCGAGACATTGGCGGCGGTGGCCGCGACGCTGCCCACCAGCCTCATCACTCGGCTTGCACGCCAGCAGGCGCACACCGTCGACTTTGCCACCAGCAACGTGCGCGGCGCTCCGATGCCCCTCTATCTGGCGGGGGCGAAGCTGCTCGAGAACTACCCGGTGGGCCCGCTCGGCGGCGTGGCCTTCAATCTCACGCTGCTGAGCTACAACCACAGCCTCGACATGGGCGTCAACATCGACACTGCGGCGGTCACAGATCCCGACCTGCTGCGCACCTGCCTGCAGCGGGCCTTCGACGATCTCCTCGCCGGCTGACGGGTGGGCACCGCAGTGCACCTGCGTCTCGTTGCGACGGTGTTCAACACGCCCGACCCGAATGCCATCGCTGCGTTCTACGAGCGGTTGTTGGAACTTCCCCGACTGATGAACGAACCCGACTGGGTGGTGCTGCGAAACGATGCCAACAGTCACGCCCTGTCGTTTCAACGAGATGCCACCCACGAGCGGCCGGCGTGGCCGAATGAGCCAGGGCGGCAGCGGGCCGCCGTGCACCTCGACCTCGTGGTAGACGACCTCGACGCAGCAACCGCCCATGCGGAGCAGTGCGGAGCGCTGCTGGCCGGGGTGCAGCACAACGTGAACGCACGCGAGCGCGTGATGATCGACCCTGACGGCAACCCGTTCTGCCTGATCGAGCGAACGGTCGCGCCCTCACCCGCCGAGTGACCAGGCGCGGTGAACCAGCGCTCAGTGAGCGGCGGCGACAGGCGCCTGCGCCACAGGGGCGGCAGGCATGGTGAGCAGCGACCGGACGTCGAGCAGGACGTCGGTGACCTCACCGGAAGAGACCAGTTCGCGGCGCATCATCTGGGCCAGCGCCTTGTCGATGACGCTCAGTGCCTCATTGATGACGGCGTCGTTGGTCTCGGTCATCGGGTGCTCCTTTGCTGGGGAACGTGCTGCGACCGTACCGCACGCAGCGGGTCCTGTGCGGCATGGTACCGGCAGGTGGCGCAGTCCCAACCGCGACCAGGTGTGGCGCATACCATTCCCCGCATGATCGACACGGCCAACCTGCAACGCCTCGGGCTGCGGGCCGGCGAACCGGTGCGATTTCGCAAGGGCGACACCGGCCGTTGGATGGCCGGAAAGATGCAGGGCGTGGCGGTCGATGGCAGCATCACCGTGTTCGACGCCAACGGCTCGGCACGCAGTGTGCGCCCCGAGCGGGTGGAGGTACGCCGCCCCGGCAGCCGCGGACGACTTACGTGGCAAACCGTCAGCGACGTCGCCATCACCTGGGAGCAATTGCAGCTCTGGTGACCTGCTCGGGCCACCCCAACGGCCTCAGGCCTGGGCAGCGCCCTTCGCCTTCGCCAGTGCCCGATTGAGCACCACGTCGAGCAGGCTCAGTACCGTCTCTTTCACTGCGTTGCGGCCACGCGCATCGGTGGTCACCACGGGTACGTGCGCCGAGATCGACAGTGCCTCGCGGATCTCGTCGACGGTGTGGAACATCTGCCCGCCGAAGCGATTGACGGCCACGACGAACGGCACGCTGCGACTCTCGAAGTAGTCGAGCGCAGGAAACGAGTCTTCGATCCGTCGGCTGTCGACCAGCACCACGGCCCCCAGGGCGCCCTGGATGAGGTCGTTCCACATGAATCCGAAGCGGTCCTGCCCGGGCGTGCCGAACAGGTAGAGGACGATGGCATCGTCGACCGCCACCCGACCGAAGTCCATCGCCACCGTGGTGGTGGTCTTGGTGGTCACATCACCACGGTTGTCGACGCCCTCGCTGAGGTTCGTCATCGCTGCCTCGGTGGTGAGCGGCTTGATGTCGGAGATGGCACCCACGAACGTGGTCTTGCCGACGCCGAAGCCGCCGGCAATGACGATCTTCACCGGGATCGGGCCGGTCGCCACGGGACGGGTGGGAGTTTCAGAGAGCACGGACACCGGCAATCAACCTCGTGATCAGGAGCACGTCGTCGGAGACGTTCGCGCTCGGCTGGAATGCTTCCAACATGCCTTCCGACACGAGGTCGGCGGCGACGACACGCACGACACCGATGGGCACGTGCAGTCGGGCAGAGAGTTCGGCGACGGACAGCGGCTCGGAGCGGGCGAGGTTGATGATCTCCGCCCGCTCGAACTTCATTGCGGTGAGCGCCTCGCGACCGGCGGCGGTGGCCTGCAGCATCGACTCGAACTCGAGGTGGATCGACGCGTGTGCGCGGCCACCGGTCATCGTGTAGGCGCGCACGCCAGTGAGCGACACCTCGTCGCTGTCAGCGTGCGCCGGCTGCATCGGGCGACGTCGCTCGATGAACGGGCGCACCAAGGGCACCTGCGGGTCTTCCCCGTAGTCGTCCATGGTCACACCGCCACGAGTGAGTTCTTCAGCTCAGTGATCAATGACGGGGTGAGTTGTGCACCCACCCGTTCCACCAGCAGGGTGATCTCGTAGCCCACCAGGCCCAGATCGCTGTCGCGGGCAGCCACCACGCCGAGGGTGGAACCACCGGAGATCGCGCTCACGAACAGGTAGGCACCGGCCATTTCCACCAGCACCTGCATCACCTGCCCCTTGCTGAGTTCTGCGGCAGCGCCGTGGGCGAGGGCACGCATGCCCGTGATGATGGCGGCGAGTTTGTCGGCCGACGCTCGGTCGAGATGCGAGCTGAGGGCGATGAGCAGGCCGTCGGACGACACCGCCACCGCTTGCTCGACCCCGGGTGTGCTGCGTACGAAGTTGGCCATCAACCAGTTGACGTTGTTGGCCTTGTCGGAGAGTGCCATGTGAGGAAGCTCCTTCGTCTCGTCGTCGGCTCAGTCGTCGGACCCACGGCCACGGCCGAGGTCGATACCGCGCTGGAGGCTGGCAAGGGTGCTGCGCACCTCATCTGCAGGACGTGCCGCCGAGTTGTCGACCATCGCCGCGCCAAGGTCGGGCAACTGG
>DMQJ01000465.1:0-166 GCA_003455715.1 Acidimicrobiaceae bacterium
CGGTGCGGGTGCCACGGCGTGCCCACGCCCGCGCCCGGGCCGAACTCCACCGGCCCCATGTGGTCGAACAGGAGGAACGGGTCGAGGTGGGAGAGGGTGGCAGTGGGGAACGGCCGGCGCACGACGAAGCCGTCGCCTTCGACGGCCTGCTGCGCCCTGATGAGGC
>DMQJ01000465.1:355-554 GCA_003455715.1 Acidimicrobiaceae bacterium
CCTGCTGCGCCCTGATGAGGCGGGTGGGGGACACGGTGGCGTTCATGCCGTTTGTAACAGTTGCGCGCGCAACAATTATTCCCGACGCTCAGGTGGCGAGCGGCGCGTCCTGGGCGCCGATGACGAGTTGCTCGGGCGCTCGTCGTTCCCACAGCACCGCTGCAAGGCAGGCCGTGGCCACCCACATCACCGCGATCAC
>DMQJ01000465.1:736-1490 GCA_003455715.1 Acidimicrobiaceae bacterium
GGCCACCCACATCACCGCGATCACGCCGCACCACGTCATGAGCGTCATCGCGAAGCCGATGGGGCCGAAGCCCACCCAGCCCTTCAGCAGCAGTGGAATGAGCACACGGGTGACGATGCGCGCCAGGACGGCGTCGATGAGCACGCCAGCAAGCCCGCACCACATGAGGTGGCGCCACCCGACCCATCCGTTGCGGATGAGCAGCACCGGCGTGAACGACCACAACACGAACGATGGGAGCAACCCGAGCAGATTGAGGGCGATGTCGGCGATGCCGTGCACGTGGCCGACACTGATGCGCACCGCGGCGGCCTGGGTGCCGAGGAAGAGTGCGAACCACAGGGCTCCTCGCCATGTCTCGTGCACCAGCGGGAACCGTTCACGCCGCCAGGCCGCGGCCCACGTCTTGGCGACCTGCCACGACATCGGAATGCCCCAGATGAGGAAGCTGCCGAGGCCGACCACCGTCCAGGTGCTCTTGAGGCTGGCTCCCGTGCCGAACGTGTCGCGCACCAACTGGGCCTCCTCGCCGCTGAGGCCGAACAGCTTGATGAGCAGGTCGCCGAAGCTGAGTTGGGTGCTGAAGTTGCTGGCCCAGCCGAACCCGATGAGGATCAGCGGGATCACGGTGGTGAACAGTTCCACTGCCAGCAACCCGCCCAGATCGAGCCCGTCGATCTCGAAGAAGCGGCGGGTAGTGGCCTTCGGCACGGCGAGCTGACGAGCGTCGGCCAAGCGCTTCGCCCGAGCGGTG
>DMQJ01000465.1:1692-2695 GCA_003455715.1 Acidimicrobiaceae bacterium
CTTCGCCCGAGCGGTGACGGTGTCGGCGACGGTCTCCACCAGTTCCAACGGGTGAAGCGGGCTGCGGTGCGTGCCCTCCTCGGCCGGCTGGTCCATCAGCGCAGTGTAAATCTGGCGCAAACCTCGCACGGTCCCGTAACATGCTGTCACCGTTCGGGCCAGCGTCGTCCCGTGCGCCACCCAGCCAGATCGGCTCCCACTTCGGGGGTCGCCGACTTCGTGGAAGCAGAACTCGATGCAGCCTTCATACCCGGCGGGCCTTCCCGCGCGCCACGGCCTCTACGACCCGCGGTTCGAGCACGACGCATGCGGTGTGTCGTTCGTGGCCAACATCAAGGGCATCGCCAGCCGTGAGATCGTCTCCATGGGTGTCGGTGCGCTGTGCAACATGGAGCACCGTGGTGCCACCGGCGCCGAGGCCGACACGGGCGACGGCGCAGGCATCCTCATCCAAGTGCCCGACCGGTTCCTGCGCGAAGCGGCGGCCGAGTACGGCATCGCGCTGCCGGCCCACGGCGCCTACGCGGTCGGCCTGGCGTTCCTTCCGGCTGACTCGACTGATGCCGAGAAGGCTCAGGCGGCAATCGAAGGCATCGTCGCCGACGAGGGCTTGCAGGTGCTCGGATGGCGACCCGTCCCGGTGAACCCCGATTGCCTCGGGCAGACCGCTCGGGCGGCCATGCCGTCGTTCCAGCATCTGTTCGTCAGCGATCCTGGCGGCGCCGCCGGTATCGACCTCGACCGCACGTTGTTCGTGGTGCGCAAGCGCATCGAGCACGATCTACCGACCGAGCAGCGCACCTACTTCCCATCGCTCGGGTCACGCACGCTCATCTACAAGGGCATGCTCACCACGCCGCAGCTGGCCGACTTCTTCCTCGACCTGGCCGACGAGCGCATCGAGAGTGCGCTCGCCCTCGTGCACAGCCGGTTCAGCACGAACACCTTCCCCAGTTGGCCCCTGGCGCACCCGTATCGGTACATCGCCCACAACGGCGAGATC
>DMQJ01000465.1:2905-5155 GCA_003455715.1 Acidimicrobiaceae bacterium
CAACGGCGAGATCAACACGGTGCAAGGCAACCGCAACTGGATGCGCACGCGCGAGAGCCTGTTGCAGAGCAACCTCATCCCCGGCCTCGACCGGGCGTTCCCCATCTGCACGCCGGGTGGCAGCGACTCAGCCAGCTTCGACGAGGTGCTCGAGCTGCTCCACCTCGGTGGCCGCAGCCTGCCCCACGCGATGCTGATGATGATCCCCGAAGCGTGGGAGAACCACGACACGATGGATGCCGAGAAGCGGGCCTTCTACCGCTTCCACTCCTCGCTGATGGAGCCGTGGGACGGCCCGGCCAGCGTGGCGTTCACCGACGGCACGGTCATCGGCGCCGTGCTCGACCGCAACGGCCTGCGGCCGAGTCGCTACTGGGTCACCGACGACGATGTGGTCATCATGGCCAGCGAAGTGGGTGTGGTCGACGTCGACCCGGCGAAGGTGGTGCGCAAGGGTCGCCTCCAGCCCGGCCGCATGTTCCTCATCGACACGGCGCAGGGCCGCATCGTCGACGACGACGAGGTGAAGCGTGGCCTTGCCCAGGCCGAGCCGTACCAGCAGTGGCTCGACGACGGCCTCGTGGAGCTCGACGAGTTGCCCGACCGCGAGCACGTGGTGTTCAGCCACCAGAGCGTGCGCCGCCGCCAGCAGGTGTTCGGCTACACCCACGAAGAGTTGAAGATCATCCTCGCTCCGATGGCCAAGAGCGGAGCCGAGCCGATCGGCTCGATGGGCACCGACACCCCCATCGCCGTGCTCAGTGAGCGCCCCCGCCTGTTGTTCGACTACTTCCAGCAGCTGTTCGCGCAGGTCACCAACCCGCCGCTCGACGCGATCCGCGAAGAGGTGGTCACCTCGGTGGGCTCCACAGTGGGGCCGGAGGCCAACCTGCTCGCGCCCGGTCCCGACAGCTGCCGTCAACTGGTACTGCCCTTCCCCGTCATCGACAACGACGAGTTGGCGAAGATCATCCACAATGACCTGCCCGAGTTGAAGGCCCACGTGGTGAGCGGCCTCTACCGTGTGGCCGGCGGCGGGCTTGCGCTGAAGCGAGCGCTCGATGCGATCTGTCACGACGTGAGCCGCGCCATCGACGACGGTGCACGCATCATCGTGCTCAGCGACCGCAACAGCGACGAGGTGTATGCGCCGATCCCCAGCTTGCTGCTCACCTCCGCCGTTCACCATCACCTCATCCGCGAGAAGCAGCGCACCAAGGCGGGCCTCATCGTCGAGTGCGGCGATGCCCGGGAGGTGCACCACATGGCGCTCCTCATCGGCTACGGCGCAGGTGCCATCAACCCCTACCTTGCGTTCGAGAGCATCGAAGACATGATCGCCCAGGGCCTGCATGGCCTGGGCGGGGTCGACCCACATGCCGCGATCAAGAAGTACATCAAGGCCTCCGGCAAGGGCGTGCTGAAGGTGATGAGCAAGATGGGCGTCAGCACCGTCGCCAGTTACACCGGTGCCCAGATCTTCGAGGCCATCGGTCTTGGCCGAGAGTTGGTCGACGAGTACTTCACCGGTACGGTCAGCCGCATCGGGGGCCTCGGCCTCGACGAGTTGGCCAAGGAGGTAGCGGCTCGTCACGCCGAAGCGCACCCGAAGCGACCCGAAGAGCGCGCCCACCGCGAACTCGAACTCGGTGGCGAGTACCAGTGGCGTCGCGAAGGCACCATCCATCTGTTCAACCCCGAGACCGTCTACAAGCTGCAGCACGCCACTCGTGCGGGGCGCTACGACGTGTTCCAGCAGTACACGGCCATGGTCGACGGGTTGTCGAAGCAGGCGGCCACGCTGCGCGGCCTGTTCGACTTCCGCAGCGACCGGTCGCCGGTGCCTATCGACGAGGTCGAACCGGTGGCCGACATCGTGAAGCGCTTCAGCACGGGTGCCATGAGCTACGGCAGCATCAGTGCCGAAGCCCACACCACCCTCGCCGTTGCCATGAACCGCATTGGCGGCAAGAGCAACACGGGTGAGGGCGGCGAAGACCCCGAGCGTCTCTACGACCCGGAGAAGCGCAGCGCCATCAAGCAGGTGGCCAGCGGCCGCTTCGGTGTCACCAGCGAGTACCTGGTGAACGCCGACGACCTGCAGATCAAGATGGCCCAGGGCGCCAAGCCGGGTGAGGGTGGTCAGCTTCCCGGCCACAAGGTGTACCCGTGGGTGGCCCGCACACGTCACAGCACGCCCGGCGTGGGCCTCATCAGCCCGCCCCCGCACCACGACATCTACTCCATCGA
>DMQJ01000465.1:5330-17774 GCA_003455715.1 Acidimicrobiaceae bacterium
CCACGACATCTACTCCATCGAAGACCTCAAGCAGCTCATCCACGACCTGAAGAATTCCAACCCACTCGCCCGTGTGCACGTGAAGCTGGTGGCCGAGATGGGCGTGGGCACCGTGGCCGCCGGCGTCAGCAAGGCCAAGGCCGACGTGGTGCTCATCAGCGGCCACGACGGCGGCACCGGCGCCAGCCCGCTCACCTCGCTGAAGCACGCCGGCGGTCCTTGGGAGCTTGGCCTTGCGGAAACCCAGCAGACGCTGCTGCTCAATGGCCTGCGCGACCGCATCGTGGTGCAGGCCGACGGCCAGCTGAAGACCGGCCGCGACGTGGTGATCGCGGCGCTGCTCGGCGCGGAGGAGTTCGGCTTCGCCACCGCACCGTTGGTGGTGAGCGGCTGCGTGATGATGCGCGTCTGCCACCTCGACACCTGCCCGGTGGGTGTGGCCACCCAGAACCCCGAGTTGCGCAAGAAGTTCACCGGCAAGCCCGAGTTCGTCGTCAACTTCTTCGAGTACATCGCCCAAGAGGTGCGTGAGCTGATGGCCCAACTGGGCTTCCGTTCCGTGCAGGAGATGGTGGGCCACGTGGAGGTGCTCGACACCCGTGCGGCCGTCGACCACTGGAAGGCGAAGGGCCTCGACATCAGCCCCATCCTCGCCGTGCCGCAGAACCCGTACGGCCAGACGATGCATCACTCCGTGGGCCAAGACCACGAGTTGGAGCACGCCCTCGACCAGCAGCTCATCACCCTGTGCGAGCCTGCGCTCGAGCGCGGCGAGCAGGTGCGGCTGTCGCTGCCGATCCGCAACGTGAACCGAACCGTGGGCACGATGTTGGGCAACGCAGTCACCACTCGTTACCGGGGTGAGGGACTGCCCGACGGCACCATCGAGATCGCGTTCGACGGCTCCGCGGGGCAGAGCTTCGGGGCGTTCGTGCCCCGGGGCATCACCATGGTGCTCGAAGGTGACGCCAACGACTATGTGGGCAAGGGCCTCAGCGGCGGGCGGCTGGTGGTGCGTCCCAACCGTGCCGCCACGTTTGCCGCAGAAGACAACATCATCGCTGGCAACGTCATCGGCTATGGCGCCACCGGTGGCGAGATCTTCCTCCGGGGCATCGTGGGCGAGCGCTTCTGCGTGCGCAACTCCGGCGCAACGGCAGTGGTGGAGGGCGTTGGCGACCACGGGTGCGAGTACATGACCGGTGGTCGCGTGGTGGTGCTCGGGCCGACCGGGCGCAACTTCGGGGCAGGCATGAGTGGCGGCATCGCCTACGTCTACGACCCCAACGGCGTGTTCCCTGCCAAGGTGAACCCCGAAATGGTGCAACTGCAACAACTGGGTGATGACGACCGCGAGTGGCTCAGCGCCACGCTCGCCTCGCACGAGCAGTGGACCGGCTCACCGGTCGCAGCTGCTGCGGCAGCAAACCTCGATGCGTTCGTGAAGGTGATGCCCACCGACTACGAGCGTGTCCTCAACGTGATGAAGGCAGCCGAGGCCGATGGCCTCGACGAAGAAGCCACGCTGGCGCGAGTGATGGAGGCAAGCCGTGGGTGAGACAACCGGATTCATGCAGTGGGTGCGGGTCACCCCGAAGCGGCGCCCAGTCGACGAACGGCTGCAGGACTGGAACGAGTGCTACCTGCCGTTTCCTCAGGACGCGCTGGCGCAGCAGGCGGGTCGGTGCATGGACTGCGGCATCCCGTTCTGCAACAACGGGTGTCCACTCGGCAACCTCATTCCTGACTGGAACGACCTCGTCTACCGCGACCACTGGCGTGATGCCATCGACCGCCTCCACGCGACGAACAACTTCCCCGAGTTCACCGGTCGGCTCTGCCCAGCGCCGTGTGAGTCGGCCTGTGTGGTGGGCATCAGCGGCGACCCGGTTGCCATCAAGCAGGTCGAGGTGAGCATCATCGACCGCGCCTGGGCCGAGGGGTGGGTGGTGCCGCAGGTGCCGTCGGTGCGCACGGGGAAGCGTGTGGCCGTCGTGGGGTCTGGCCCCGCAGGCTTGGCCGTGGCTCAGCAGCTCACTCGTGCGGGGCACGACGTGGTGGTGCTGGAGCGCGCCGATCGCATCGGCGGTCTGCTCCGCTACGGCATTCCCGAGTTCAAGATGGAGAAGCGCCACCTCGATCGCCGCTTGGAGCAGATGGAGGCCGAAGGCACCGAGTTCCGCACCAACGCAGTAGTGGGCGGCAACATCGACATCGAAGTGCTCCTTGCCAGCTACGACGCCATCGTGCTGGCATGTGGCGCGACGGCATGGCGCGACCTGCCGGTGCCGGGCCGCGACCTGAACGGCATCTACCAGGCGATGGAGTACCTGCCGGCGGCCACCAAGGTGCAACTCGGCGACATGCCGGTGTCGCCCATCGACGTGCAGGGCAAGCACGTCGTCATCATCGGCGGCGGCGACACCGGAGCCGACTGCCTTGGCACTGCGCACCGTCAGGGCGCAGCGTCAGTGACCCAGTTGGAGATCATGCCGCGGCCACCCGACACCCGTGGGGGCAACAACCCCTGGCCGCAGTTCGCGATGGTCTACAAGGTCACCACCGCGCACGAGGAAGGCGGCGAGCGGTTGTACAGCGTGAACACCGAGCGGTTCATCGACGACGGCAATGGCCGCGTGAGGGCGCTGCTCATCCACGAGGTGCAGATGGTCGACGGCAGGTTCCAGAAGGTGGAGGGCACCGACCGCGAGCTGCCCGCCGACTTCGTGTTCCTGGCGATGGGCTTCGTCGGGCCGGAGAAGGGGTCGTGGCTCGAGCAGCTCGGTGTGGGGTTCGACGAGCGCGGCAACGTTGCCCGAGACGGTCGCTACATGAGCTCAGTGCCGGGAGTGTTCGTGGCAGGCGACATGGGTCGTGGGCAGAGCCTCATCGTGTGGGCCATCGCCGAGGGTCGTGCGTGCGCGGCGGGCGTCGACTCGTACCTCATGGGCGAGACCGACCTGCCCGCGCCCATCCCACCCACTGCGCGCCCACTTCAGTAGACGCCCGTCGTACACTGTCGGCCATGAGTCGTCGCTTTTTGCTGGTTGCCGTCGCGGCCGCTGGCCTCGCCGTGTCTGCGTGCGGTGAGTCGAGCACGGCCACCACTTCATCGGTAGCCGCCGTCACGGAGTCCACCGCGTTCCCCACCATTCCGGTCACCGAGAGCACGAGCACCACGACGACGCTGCCGGGCAGCGGCAGTACAGCCGGGCAGGTCACCACCGAGGTCACCGAGTACACGGTGCAGGCTGGCGACGTGCAGTTCTCCGTCGCCGTGAAGTTCAAAGTGACGCTCGAGGCACTGCAGTTGGCCAACGTCGACACGGAAGGCTTCAACGCCTTCTACGTCGGGCTGAAGATCAAGATCCCCGCGGGCGCAACCATTCCCGACCCCTCGGCCACCCCCACCACGGTCGGCGGCGGCACGCCGGCACAGACCACCACCACCATTGCTGGCGGCGGCGACAACTGCGCAGCGGGCACCTACGTCATCCAGGACGGCGATCTACCCGGACGGGTCGCGGCCAAGTTCGACGTGACGCTCGAGCAACTCGACGCTGCCAACGTCAACACGCAGGGCTACAAAGCCTTCATCGTCGGGGTCACCATCATCATCCCGGCCAAGACCGGATGCTGACCCCCATTGAGGGCCGGGTGCTCGGTGCGCTCATGGAGAAAGAGCGCACCACCCCCGACCAGTATCCGCTCACCCTCAATGCGTTGGTGACGGCGTGCAACCAATCCACCTCTCGTGAGCCGGTGATGCACCTGGACGACCACGAGGTGGAGACGGTGCTGGCCGAGTTGAAGGCGCAGGGCCTGCTGCGGTTCGTGCATCCCGCCCACGGTCGCAGTGTCACCCGCTTCCGTCAGGTCGCCACCGAGGCGTGGGGTCTGGAGGCCGATGCGGCGGCGGTGGTTGCGGTGTTGTTGCTTCGCGGCCCGCAGACGGTGGCCGAACTCCGCAGCCGCACCGAACGGCTGCACGCGTTCGACTCGCTCGACGAGGTCGACATCGTGCTCCGAGCGTTGGCTGCCACTGGACGGGTGCAGGTGCTAGACCGCCAACCTGGTCAGAAAGAGGCTCGTTGGCAGCAACTGTTGGCCGAGGAGGCCGAGGTTGCGGTCGCTGCGACAGCGAACGTTCGGCAGAACGCAACGGTGGGTTCGATGGCCGATCGAGTGGCTCAACTCGAAGCTCGGGTCGCCCGCTTGGAAGCCGCCCTCGCCGACCTCCTCCCCGAACCCCAATAGTCGGCGTTGGCGCCGCCCCAGGTGCGGTCTCAGCGCCAACATTCGGGGTAAGGGGGTCAGCCGAGGTCGGGCCAGCGGCGGTTCTGGCGGCGGCGTTGGCCGGCTTTGCCCAGCTTGCGTTGCTCGGCGAGGGCCCACTGGCGGCGCCAGCCGTTGAACTCCGGGCCGGTGAGCTTGGGGTTGGTGCCATTCGCTGCGCGCTGGCGCGCGGTCCAGAAGTCGGTGAGCGCCTCGTCGCCGAGGGCGGTGACCGCAGCCTCGATGCGAGAGTTGAACCGACGGGTGTTCTCGCCTTCTTCCGGCCACAGCGGAGCGCCGAACACCACCTTCGTCTTGCCTGGCTTGGGTCGCTTCATGCCCTTGCCGTAGATGCTGCCGGTGCCGTCGATGAACACCGGCACGACGGGTGCCCCGGTGCGGCCCGCCAAGTAGGCGGCGCCACCCTTGAACTCCTGCCCCCATCCGTCGGGCGAGCGCCCGCCTTCGGGGAAGATGACCAGGCTCCAACCCTGGTCGACCAGCTTGCGCAACTGGTCGCTCGACTTGCGCGTGGTGACTTCGCGTTCGATGGGGAAGGCGTTGAGCGCCAGGGCTGCCATCGTGCCCTTCAACTTCTTGTCGAAGAAGTAGTCGGCGGCCGCCGCCACCATCAGCTTGCTCCGCCACGGTTCAGGCACCGACGTGATCATCAGCGGGGTGTCGACGTGGCTGTAGTGGTTGGGGGCGAAGATCACCGCCGGTGCCGGGTCGAGTTCCTTCAGGTCGGCGAGTCGATCGAGGCCCACCACTTCGGGGCTGGCGATCGCTTGCACGAGTGCCTGCATCGGGCCACGGTTGATCACTTTGCGGGCCGCGCGCGCCGGTGCCTTGCGTGCCCAGTCGGTGTCGAAGTCGGCGCCCAGCTTGGACGGCTGTTCGGGCACCACCACACCCTTCGGACGAGTGGGTGCACGGTACGGGAAGCCGAGCGCACGCACGGGCTTCAAGGTGGCCTGCACTGCCGACGACGCGACGTCGCCCACCTTGGCCATCCGTCGCAACTGGGCGACCGTGAGGGAACGCTTGTCGCCCATGTCAGCTGACGTCGGCCACCAGCAGAGCCGGCACATGGAGGTGGGTGATGGTGGGGGCGCGGCCCACCACGTCGCTGGCGATCTCGAATGCGTCGTCCATCGTGGTAGCGGGGGTGAAGCCGAGGCGGCGCACCGTTGCAGGGTCGCCGCCGACGATGATGACCTTGCCCGCCCATTGCTGGCCGTGTGCGCCCCAGTACCAGGCGTAGAACGGGTGCACACCGTGGTAGGCGTTGCCGGTGCGGTACAGGTGGCGGAACCACTCGTCTTCGGCGAACTGCTTCTCCCACTTCTGGCCCATCACCACGGGGTCGGTGGTGTCGGGCAGCACCTGCTCGAAGAAGTCGATGTAGCTCGGGTGGTGCACGGGGTTGAAGTCGCGGTACGTGGGGTGGGTCATGATGATGACGCCCCCTTCACGCACGAGCGGCTTGTTGCGGTACATGTTGAAGAGGTACCCGAGGCCCATGCACATCACCAGGATCGGGTTCATCACACCGTCGGGGTTGTACGGGCACACGAACGGGATGCCCATGGTGAGGATGTCGGTCTGGCCTTCCACCGGCACGAGTTGCTGGCGGTAGACGTGCTCGAGGGTGATCTCGTGTACGGCCGAGGTCTCGCCGGCCTGGATACTGGTCATCTGGTGCGGGCCTTCCATGCCATGGAAGATCTTGCGGGCCAGCTTGATGGGCGTGCGCTTCAAGGCCTTGGTGGTGGCCAGGTACGTGGCGCGCTCGCGGGCGCTCCACTCCCACTCGCGAGTGGCGATGAAGCTGAACTGCTCGGGGAACATGTCGGTGTTCAGCGTCGTCTCGATCTGGAACAGCTTCGGGCCGTGGTCGCGCAGCACTTTGCCGAGGCGCCAGATGCTCTGGTGCAACGCGCTGTGTTCGCGGTGGCCCGAGAGGCTGCGGGTGTTCTGCAGGGTGTGGCCGTTGTGGTGCGCGCTCAGGCACCGGTAGCTGGCTAGGCCGGTGGTGATGCTCTTCCAGCCACCATCCATCGGCACCGAGTTGATGTTGACGTAGACCACCAGGTCGCTGTCGGCGGCGCGCTTGTTGATCTCAAGCACCTCGCCGTGCGGGGTCTCGCCGATGACCGCGAGGTTGTCGGGGTCTTCGGCGTCGTGCTGGGTGAGCATGCCGCGCGGGTGGAATGCGTCGTAGATGCGGTCGCCGAGGGCGTGGCGCAGTTCGTACTCGTGCATGCGGCGGTGCAGGCCCAGCGCGGCAATGAGGTGCACGTCTTCCACGCCAGCGTCGGCGGCCATGTCGAGCACTGCCTCGATGACCCGCTGGCGGGTGTCGGGGCGGCGCATCTTCGGCAATGGCAAGCTGACGTCGTCGAAGCAGATGGTGAGCTTCATGCCGGGGAACAGCAGCGACGGCAGCGGATCCTGGTCGATCGGGTTGAGCAGCGCGTTACGAATCGCGCCGTCGATGTCTTTGATGGCTGGCAGCGGCTCGGGCGGGTAGATCACCCGGCTGCGGCCAGCGGGCAGCTTCTCGAGCGAGAAGTTCTCGCCGCGCCAGAACAGCGAGGGGGGAGTCGAGCGGTCGACTTCCAGAACGAAACCGGGGCGGGGCATCAGTGGCTCCTCATGTCGAATGCAATCTTCACGGCGCCACGGCGGCCGGCGTTGGCCGCGTGGGCGATGGCGTCGGTGTAGTCCCTCAGCGGGTAGGTGGCGCTCACCAGGCGTTCCAGCCCGGCGGAGCGCACCACGTCGATGGCGGTGTCGAAGTCGGCGCGGGTGTAGGCGTAGACGCCACGGATGGCGGTCTCGCGGTGCCACAGCGACGTGAGCTCGAGCGAGACATTGCCAGGCATGCCCACCATCTCCACTTCGCCGCCGGGGGCTACCACCTGTAGCGCCTGCTGGATGCTGTCGCTGCTGCCCACGCAGTCGAACACTCGGGGGCAGCCACACGTGAGTTGATCGCCGACGACCAGCGAGTGGGTCGTGGACCGCACCCAGCGGGGCAGTTCGTCGGAGGCACACACGACGTCGGCGCCCAGTTCCTTTGCGAGGCGCTTCTGCTCGGGATAGCGGGCAGTGACGATGATCGGACCCGTCGCGTCGCTGGTAGCGCGGATGGCGGCCAGCGTGAGCAGGCCGAGGGTGCCAGCGCCGATGATTGCGGTGTGTGAGCCGTCGTAGCGCTTCGCAGCGTGGACCGCGCATGCGGTGGGTTCGATCATCACCGCCGCTTCATCGCTGAGGTCGTCGGGCACATCGACCAACTGTGACGGGTGGGCCACCATCTCGGTGCTCCAACCGCCGCCGGTGCTCTCGCAGAACCCGGTCTGTAGGCCGGGCTCGAGGTGGCCGAACGCCACCCGTTCGCAACGGTTGGTGTGGCCGGCCGCGCAGGCCGCACACACAGGGGCGATGCCTCGCACCGCGCAGTGCAGCACCGGGATCACCACGACGCGCCGGTGTCGTCCGTGCGCGTAGCCGTCGTGCGCAACCACGTCGGCCACCACTTCGTGGCCGGGCACGAACGGGTAGCTCACCAGCGGGTCGAAGTAGGCCGAGGCCGTGCCGTCGACAAGGGCCAGGTCGCTGCCACAGATGCCGGCAAGCCGAGGCTTCAGGCGCACCCACTCAGGGGTGGGGAGCGCAGGTGCCTCGTCGGGCTCAAGGCTCAGCGGGCCGACAGCGGCGCCGCGGCCAGGCATCAGCGCGCCGGCCAGGCGAGCAGCGGCAAATCGCGCCGGCTTGCGGGAGAACACCAACCGGCTCACTGGACCGCACCCCCCACCCACACCAAATGTTGGCGCTGGGACCGGAGGAGACGCGGCGCGAGCGCCGACGTTGGCCTGGCCCCCCGAATGTTGGCGCTGAGACCGGGGGTGGCGCGGTGCGAGCGCCGAAGTTGGGGGACGGGTTGGGGGTGGAGGTGGACGTGGCGGGTCACTGGAACACCTTCCGACGTTCCTTCTCACTCATGAGCGGGCCGAGGGGGAGTGGCTTCACAGGGGCACCGCTGGCCTTGTCCCAGTGCTCCACCAGCCAGCCGCGCTTGCGAGCGATGGCGGCGAGGCGAGTCTCGGGGTTGACGGCAACCGGGAAGCCGACGCACTCCAGCATCGGCAGGTCGCTGGTGGAGTCGGCGTAGGCGATGCTCTCCTCCAGCTTCAGGCCCTCGGCCGCGCAGTAGTCGGCGAGGATCTGCGCACGGGTCTCGCCGGTGGGCGGCACCTGCGACAGGTTGCCGCTGTAGGTGCCATCGGGGCGCACGCTCATCGTTGCGGCGACAATCTCGTCGAACAGCGGGCGCAGGCCCTCGACGGCGAAGTCCATCGCCCCGGTGATGAGGATCGTGCGGTGGCCGAGCGCGCGGTGCTCGCGTACGCGGCGCAGACCGGCTGGGAACGACTTGGCGAGGATGATGTTGGCCAGCAGTTCGGGGGCGTCCTCGGCGATCTGCGCCACCGGGGCATCCTCGTAGCGGCGGTAGAAGAACCGCAAGAAGTCGGTGCGGTCCTTGCGGTCGACCGCCTGCAACGTGGGGGCCTCGGCCAGGGTGCGCAGCACGTAGCGGACACGCTCGGGCACGTTGAGGCGGCGGGTGGCGAGGAACGAGTAGCTCTCCACCACGTTGCTGGCGATGAGCGTGTTCTCCAAGTCGAAGGCGGCGACGTGCCGGTCGGGGGAGAGGATCTGCTTGCGCAGGCGGGCCGGGCGGTCGATGCGGTTCTTGCCGCTGTGGGTCTTGGCTCGGCTGTGCTGCACGATCGACGGCAGGTGGATCTCGTGCACGTAGTGCGCCCAGTCGACGCTCTGCGGGAGGAAGTTGAAGGCCGCCTGATCGGCTGGGGAGAGGCCCGCCCACATCTCCAGTAGCCGGTCGACCTGGTAGATGGCCTCGCACTCGGTGTACAGACCGTAGAGCTGCACGTACTGGTAGGCCCGGTCGATCTCGGTCTTCTTCTCCTCGAGGGTGGCCGCCCATGAGGCCTGCTTGCCGCGCAGCGGAAGGCTCTGCAGCACACGCTCGGTGCGCTCGGCCACGGCCTTCGCCCGCTTCAGTTGCTCCTTCACCCGGCCGCGTGCGGGGAACTGCCACTCGGGCACGACGATGGGCTGGCCTTCGTTGTCGTACAGCGGGTGCTCGGTGAACCACGAGCGCACGTTGTCGACGAGCACCTTGTACTTCAGCGGGTTGGTGGAACCGCTCGCCACCTGGGTGATCGGCGCCGCCTGCTCGGGGCCCAGCGCAGCGACGGCGATGATGGCCGCCACCACGATGTCGACCGGGATGACGTCGACCGTTCCCTCAGGCACACCCGGGAACTCCTTCAACAGGCCGCGGGCGTAGCTGAGGATGACCGGCTCGGCCATGCGGAAGCCGCGGATCCAGCCGGGGAACGGTTCGGCGAGCGAACTCTCGATGATGCTCGGGCGCACGATGCTGACCGGCACAGCTCCCTTGGTCTCGGTGAGCGCCTGCTCGCCGAGGGCCTTCGTGAAGGCGTAGGCGTCGGGCCACCCGACGCTGGCGGCGCGGGCCCGACCGGCCTCCACCAGCTGGTCTTTCACCCACGCCATGCGCAGGTCTTCGGTCTTGGATGCGAGGGCGGGTGCGCCGGCGGCACCGAGTTCGCCGCGGGCCTCCTTGCGGAACTCGGCGAGCTTCTCGGGCAGACGGCTGGTGGCCTCGGCGTCGCTGCGGATGCGGCGGGCGGCGGCCACCTCCTTACGCCAGTCGAGGCCGATGTCCCACGGCCCGTCGCTCACCAGTTCCTCCGGCGCGTTGCCGCGGCGGTTTCCGGCGACGTAGCAGGTGCTGACGGCCACGAGGTGGGGCGCCACGCCGAGGATGCTCTCCTTCATCCGGACTCCGTAGCCGGTGAAAACCGAATTGACGACGATCATCGCCCAGACACCGAGGGCGACGCCGAGGATCGAGATCAGGGTGATGATGGAGACGAAGGTGCGCTTCGGCTTCAGGTAGCGGGTGGCCAGAAAGGGGCTGAAAAACATGGCGAGGGATTGACTAGTGCCTAACCTAGCCGCTAATCCTGACTCTGACACCCGATTTCCTGACCCGGATCGGGACTGATCGCCGCACCCGCCCGAACCCATCCCACACCCCATGACCGGAACCTACCCTGAAAAATACAAGGCCTTCATCTTCCTCGGCGCTCCCGGCTGCGGCAAGGGTACCCAGGGCCAGATCCTCGGAGCCATCCCGCGATTCTACCATTTTTCCATGGGCGACGCTTTCCGCTCCATGGACACCCGCACCCCCATCGGGCAGGAATTCATCGCCTATTCCCGCAAGGGCGAGCTCGTGCCGGACGAGCTGACGATCCGTTATTTCAAAAAACAGATCGATGCCCGCGCCGATCTCCACATGTTCAAGCCGGACATCGACATCCTCATTCTGGATGGCATTCCCCGGAGCATCGAGCAGGCCCGCATCCTCGAGGAGCACATCGAAGTCCTCCAGCTTTTCCATCTTTCCTGCCCCGACCGCGAGGAACTCATCACCCGCATCCGCAAGCGCGCCCTCAAGGAAGGCCGCATGGACGACGCCAGCGACGAGATCATCCAGCGCCGCATCCGCGCCTACGAGGAATCGACCCGGGATCTCGTCGATCACTACTCCGACCGCCGCGCCGCCATCAACGCCGCCCAGGCTCCCGTGAAAGTGACCCGCGACATCCTCAGCGTCATCGTCGCCCATCCCGAGTGGCTGCATCATACGGGGGAGGAGTGAGGATGAGAGGGAGTTTTTTTGCAGGTCGCATTCGACGGATGACGTTTTCCTTGTTCCCATGAATCCGTGCTCCCTCAGTCTCTCGATTCCGCCATCCTGGTCTCTCCTTGTTTTGGGATTTGTCGTTTCTCTTGCTTCCTCCCCCATGCCCGCCGCCGAACCGCCGCTCGCCGAAAAACGTCCCCATCCGCTCCAGGTCCACGACGTCACCTGGACCGATGACTATTTCTGGCTGCGGGATCGCGAGGATCCGGCGGTAAAAACCTATCTCGAGGCGGAGAACGCGTGGTTCGAGAGCTACCTCGCGCCCATGCAGGCGCTGCGCGAGACGCTGGTGGGGGAGATGACGGCGCGCATCATCGAGGAGGACACCAGCGTCCCTTATCGCAAGGGTGATTGGGTCTACTACAGCCGCGAGGTGGCGGGAAAGGATCATCCGCTGGTGTGCCGGAAGCCCTGGCGTTCGGACGATGCGTCTGTATTGCTTGCTCCGGCGGCACCGGGAGAAGAAGTGATCGTGATCGACCTGAACGAACGCGCCGCGGGCGACGCGGCTTTTTCCTTCGGTGGCGGCGCGGTCTCGCCGGACGGGCGCCTCTATGCGTGGAAGGAAAATCACGACGGCACCGATCTCTACACTCTCCGCGTCCGCGACCTCGTCAATGGAGCCATCCTGTCCGACGAGATCGAGGGGACGATGTTTGACGATGCTCCCGTCTGGGGGCTCGACAACCACACCCTCTTTTACACACTCGGCGATGAGACCGATCGCCCTTGGCGCGTCATGCGTCATGTCCTGGGGGCCAAGACGGAGGAGGCGAAGCTGGTTTTTGAAGAACCGGATTCGCGATTCAGCGTCTCCATCGATTCCACGAAGAGCGGACGATTTCTTATCATCACCTCGTCGTCGAAAGACACCAGCGAGACCTCGCGTCTCCCGCTCTCGGGCGAGGCCGGCGTCCCCGAGGTTTTCCTCCCGAGGCAGGAGGGCATCCGCACCTCCTACGCCGATTGTGGCGAGGAGTGGTTCATCCTCTCGAACGAAGGCGCGGTGAACGGCCGGATTTTCCGCGCTCCGCTCGATCATCCCGACCGCAAATCGTGGGTCGAGGTGCTGCCGGGAGAGGACACCATCGCGTACGAGTCGATCGACGCTTTCGCCACCCACGTCGTGATCGGTGCGAGAAACGCCGGGGTGCCCGGCTTCTTCCTCCTTGATCCTGACAAAGGCACCACGAAGTGGGTCACCTCGCCGACCGAAGGGGGTTGGGTCTCGGGCGAACCCTCGCCCGAATATCATGCCAAGGCCCAGCGCTTCAGCTACGAGACGATGATCCACCCCTATACCGTCGCCGAGGTCGATCTCGGGACGGCTGAGATCC
>DMQJ01000446.1 GCA_003455715.1 Acidimicrobiaceae bacterium
AGGCGCCGATCGTGATCGGCCGCGACCACCTCGACTCCGGCTCGGTGGCGTCGCCCTACCGCGAGACGGAGGCGATGATGGATGGCAGCGACGCCATCGCCGACTGGCCCCTGCTGAATGCGCTGGTCAACACCTCCAGCGGTGCCACGTGGGTGAGCATCCACCACGGCGGTGGGGTGGGCATCGGCCGCAGCATCCATGCCGGCATGGTGTGCCTGGCCGACGGCACCGACCTCGCCGCGGAGAAGCTGTCGCGGGTGCTGCTGAGCGACCCAGGCATGGGTGTGATCCGCCACGCCGACGCCGGCTACGAGCGGGCGACCGACGTCGCCGATGAGCGCGGTGTCCGCATCCCCATGCGCGAAGGTTGAGCCATGCCAAGGCGTGCGAACGAAGTGAGCCTGAATGTGGAACCCGTGCAACGTCTGGAGCCCAGGCGAGTGCCGAAGCGCAGCGGAGGCAGCGAGCACGTGAGGCGAACGAAGTGAGCCTGAATGTGGACGGCGATTTCTGGAGGGACGGTGCGTGCTGTGTGCGCGGGGCGTTCTCGCCTGAACAGATGGAGCTGGCCCGGGAGGCCATCGAGGCAAACCTGGCCGACCTGTCGCCGTTGGCGAAGCGGGCGAGCGAGGCGGGCGACGGCAACTTCGTAGAAGACTTCTGCAGTTGGCAGCGCATCCCGGCGATGGAGCGGTTCATCCGAGAGACCGACGCGGCGGAGATCGCCGCCGACCTGATGGGTACGCGTACGGTGCGGCTCTACCACGATCATGTGCTCAACAAGGAGCCCGGCACCCGTCAGCGCACGCCCTGGCACCAAGACCTGCCGTACTACAACGTTGATGGGCGCCTGAACATCAGCATGTGGATTCCCATCGACCCGGTGCCGCGGGAAAGCACGCTGGAGTTCGTGAAGGGTTCGCACCTCGGCCCGTGGTTCATGCCGCGCACCTTCAAGGACAATCAGGCGAAGTGGTTCCCTGAGGGCTCGCTGGAGGAGCTTCCCGACATCGATGCCGACCCCCACCGCTTCCCGGTGGTGGGATGGGCGTTGGAGCCTGGCGACGCGGTGTGTTTCCACATGCTCACCCTGCACTCGGCGGGTGGGCATCGCGGGCCGGGACAGCGCCGCGTGCTGTCGATCCGCTTCCTCGGCGACGACATGCGGCACACAGTTCGGCCGTGGGCCACGTCGCCGCCGTTTCCTGGCCTTGCGGCTGAACTGCCCGACGGAGCGCCGCTGGATCACCCGTTGTTTCCGGTGTTGTGGGCTGCGCCGTGACGGTTCGAGAGATACTGCATGTGGGCAACCCGTTGCTGCGTGAACGCAGCCGGGAGGTCACCCGTCAGGAGCTGGCAGCGCCGCCGATGCAGCAGCTCATCGATGACCTGATCGACACGATGCACGCGGCCAACGGTGCCGGCATCGCTGCCCCCCAAGTGGGTGAGTTGGTGCGCATCGCCACCATCGAGGTGAACCGCAACCCTCGTTACCCCTACAAGCCGCCCATCCCGCTGACGGTGGTGGTGAACCCGGTCATCGAACCACTCGACGACGAGTTGGTGGAGGTGAACGAGGGGTGTCTGTCGGTGCCCAACATGCGAGGCAACGTGTACCGACACGTGAACGTGCGGGTGCGCTACTGGGATCGGCACGGTAACGAGCACGACGAAGTGAAGCGCGGCCTCACCGCTGGCACGTTCCAGCACGAGTGCGACCACCTCGACGGGTTGCTGTTCCTCGACCGAGTGCACGACACCCGCACCCTCACCACGTGGGAGCAGTTCGAGCGCTTCCACCGAGCCGCGTTCGTAGAACGCATCACGGAGTTCGTTGCGCGGGTGGGTTCGTGAACCAGTTCTGGTGCGAGTACGCGTGGCTTGGTGGCGACACGGCGACGCCTGGCGTGCTGCTTGGTGTCGATGGCGATCGCATCGTCTCGGTCGACATCGACCAGCCGTGTCCGTCGTCGGCTGTTCGCCTCGACGGTTTGACCGTCCCCGGCTTGGTGAACGCGCACAGCCATGCCTTCCATCGTGCGTTGCGAGGGCACACCCAACTGGGTGTCGGTTCCTTCTGGACTTGGCGCGAGCAGATGTACGCGGCGGCCGAGCGGCTCGACCCCGACTCGTACCACCGGTTGGCCCGTGCCGTGTTCGGCGAAATGGTGCTCGCCGGCATCACGACGGTGGCCGAGTTTCACTACCTCCACCACGCACCGGGTGGGGTGCGCTACTCAGACGCGAATGCCATGGGCGAGGCCATCGTGGCCGCCGCCTCCGACGCGGGTATTCGCCTCACGTTGCTCGACACCTGCTACCTGCAAGGCGGGATCGACCGTCGCGGCAACATCGTGCCGCTCACCCCCCTGCAAGAGCGGTTCAGTGACGGCGACGTCGACGCCTGGGTGCGCCGAGCCGATGCGCTCAGTTCGTTCTCCGGTGCCACCACTCGCATTGGTGCAGCCGTCCACTCCGTGCGAGCGGTCGGCCCCGCCGACATCGTGGTGGTGGCCGAGTGGGCAGGCGCTCAGTCGGCGCCGCTCCACGCTCATGTGAGCGAACAGCCTGCCGAGAACGAACAGTGCATCGCCGCTCATCACCTCACCCCCACCGGAGTGCTGGCAGAGCAGGGTGCGCTTGGCGAACGGTTCACTGCCGTGCATGCGACGCACCTCAGCGGCGTCGACGTCGGGCTGCTCGGTGATGCGGGGTGTACGTGTTGCCTGTGCCCCACCACCGAGCGCGACCTCGCTGACGGTATCGGTGCGGCCCGAGCACTACGTGATGCGGGCGCCCGCCTGGCTGTCGGCTCCGACTCGCACGCTGTGATCGATCTCTTCGAAGAGGCGCGAGCGATCGAACTCGACGAGCGCTTGGCGTCACTCATCCGCGGGCACCACGATGCGCCATCGCTCCTCAGCGCTGCCACGCTCGGAGGAGCTCGATCTGCCGGTTGGAGTGACGCTGGTGTGCTGTCGGTGGGTGCGTTGGCCGACTTCACCACCATCTCGTTCGGCTCGGTGCGCATGGCCGGTGTCGACGCGGGAAGCGCGTTGGAAATGGCTGTCTTCGCCGCGAGTGCAGCCGACGTTCGGCACGTGGTGGTGGGTGGCACGCAGGTGGTGCGCGACCACGCTCACGTGTCGATCGACGTGGTTGCCGAGCTCGCGGCCGCGATTGCCGAGTTGCGTCAGCCAAGGGTCGACCGTTGAACACCTCTGCTCCCACCACCGTGCTCGACAACATCGGGCTATTGGTCACCAACGATCCCAGTGTCGGGGAGGGTCCCCTTGGCATGGCGCGCGATGCCTCAGTGGTGTTCGCCGACGGTCATGTGCTGTCGGTGGGCGCGCGTGGACAGATCGCCGACGAGCGCATCGATGCGGAGGGTTGCTGTGTCATTCCGGGCTTCGTCGACAGCCACACCCACCTGGTGTTCGCTGGCGATCGAGCCGACGAGTTCGCAGCCCGCATGGCGGGACAACCGTATGCTGCCGGCGGCATTCGCGTGTCGGTGGCAGCCACACGTGCTTCGTCGGCTGATGAACTGCGGCGATTGGCGGCTACCCGTCGAGTAGAGGCCAGGCGGGCAGGCATCACGACGGTGGAGATCAAGTCTGGCTACGGCCTCGATGTCGCCACCGAGCAGCGGTGCTTGGAGGTCGCAGCGACGTTCAGCGATGAGGTCACGTTCCTCGGGGCACACGTGGTGCCACCGGAGTTCGAGGGGCGTGCCGACGACTATGTGCACCTTGTGTGTGGCCCCATGCTCGATGCCGCGGCGCCCCACGCTCGATGGATCGACGCCTTCTGTGAGGTGGGAGCGTTCGACGAACAGCAGTGCCGAGCGGTGTTGGAGGCGGGCGCCGCCGCGGGGTTGGGGACGCGACTGCACGCCAACCAGCTGGGCCACGGGCCTGGGGTGCAGCTCGCGGTGGAGCTCGATTGCGCATCGGCCGACCACTGCACGTACCTCACCGATAGCGACATTGAGGCCTTGGCGGGCGGCAGCACCGTGGCCACGTTCCTGCCCGCGACCGACTTCAGCACCCGCCAGCCGTATCCCGACGCACGGCGAGTGATCGACGCCGGTGCCCGCGTGGCGCTTGCCACCAACTGCAACCCTGGCAGTAGCTACACCACCTCGATGTCGTTCTGCATTGCGCTGGCAGTGCGCGACATGCGGATGACCCCCGACGAGGCGCTGCTGGCTGCGACGGTCGGCGGCGCGAAGGCACTCCGGCGCGACGACATCGGTGTGCTCCGACCTGGCGCCAACGCCGACATGGTGTTGCTCGACGCCCCCTCGTACACACATCTGGTGTACCGGCCCGGGGTGCCGCTGATTCGCTCGGTGATCGAGCACGGCGCGTTGCATCGAGTGAGCTGAGCGATGAGGGAAGTGACTGCTCTTCGGGCGCGCGCCGCCGTGCCGGGCATGGTGCTGGCCGCAGGTGTGGCGGTGGTGGGGATCGTCGTGCACCGCGAGTTCTCGGTGGTGTCGCCTCACGTCGTTGCGGTCGCGCTGGGCATCCTGGGTGGCACGTTTGGGCGAATCGACGCCACCTTCCGCCCCGGGCTGCGAGTTGCATCCCGCCGGGTGTTGCGAATCGGCATTGTGGTGCTCGGCTTCCGGCTGTCGCTGGGGGAGTTGAGCGATCACAGCAAGGAGGGCACGCGGCCCGAGATCGCTCAACTCCCCCAGCGACA
>DMQJ01000301.1 GCA_003455715.1 Acidimicrobiaceae bacterium
GGCTGCCAGCGCGTGTTGCGCAGCCGTCGCCAACTGCCACTGTCCGTCGCGGTCGATGCCGACGGGAGTGATGCGGTATCGGGCTGGGTTGGCCGCTCGCAGCACGTGGGCCGCCGTGGTGCAGCTGACGTCGTGCTCGGCCGACTGCCCGCCGAACAGCACGATGAGGTGGATTCGGTCGTCGGCGGTCATCACCCACGACCGTAGCGTCAGTCGATGAACACGAACACGTCGCTTGCGCCGTTGCTGTCGCCGACGACGAGGTTGACGGCGTCGGAAGTGAACGCAACCGTTCGTAGGTTCGCCAGTGCGGGGGCCGACGACGATCCTCCCTGCGCCTGCACCCCGCCGGTCGCCACGCTGGCCCGCACCGTGGTGGTGCCGCGCACGAAGATGTCGGTGAGGGAGTTGCTGTCGCCGGCCACCAGGTTTGCGGCTGCCGACCGAAACGCCACCGTCGACCCGTCGGGCGAGATCGACGGCTGATCCGAGGCTCCGGCTGCTCCAGTGGTTGTCGGAGTGCTTGCCCGAGCTACAGCGCCACTCTTGAGGTCGACCACGTAGACGTCGTTCACCCCGTTGCGATCGCCGGCCGCCAAGCTCACGGTGGTGGTCAAGGCGACGAAACGAGCGTCAGCGCTCAGCGACGGGTCGGTTGCCGCTGCGGTGATGACTGCGGAGGTGGTCGACGTCGTCCGGTTGCGGAGGTAGACGTGCTCACCGAGGCCCACCGGCGCCAGGCCGCTCGCTGCGGAGCTGAATGCAACGGCTTGCCCGTTGACGCTCACCGACGGGTGCATCGCCGCGTCGTCGCCGGTTCCCGACCCCTGCACGCCACTCGAGCTCACGCTGAGCCGTTCGTACGGGCCGCCACCGAACGCCTGCGCAAACAGGTCGCGGCGTCCGTTCGTGTCGCCGACGACGATGGTGTTGCTCCGCGATGTGAAGACGATCGTGGAGCCATCGCCCGAGATCTGCGGCTCGGCTGGAGCGCTGCCGTGAGCAGCAGCGGGGTCGGTGAGGTGCGGTGGAATGTCGGTGGACACGACGCGGAAGGTGCCGGCCGTGGTGTCGGCCGCAACCAGCGCAGTGAGTCCTCCGATCCGACTGAGAAAGACCACGCGAGCGCCGTCGTCGGAGATGTCGGGCGCAGAGTTCACCAGGACGGAGGATGCAGGCTGCACCAGGGTGACCGCGCCCGTGGCGCGATCCGTCACGTACACATCGGCGAGGCCATCAGTGTCGGACGGGATGAGTGGCTGCGTGGTGGAGATCGCAACGAACCGACCGTCGGCCGAAATCGACGGTGACGAGGATGCTCCGACGGCGCCCGCCGCCCCGACGATCGACGTCGTGGGGCCCGCGGCATGGCTGGCAGAGGGCGCCGCCGCGAAGCCAGCCGTTCCGATGAGTGCGGCGCAGGTGAGTATGCGAGTAACGAACTGTGCGGTCATGACCGTTGTTACGCAGCCGGTCTCCGACTGGTTCATCCCGCTACCGTGGCAACGATGCGTTTCCGAGCGAGCGACGTGGCGACTGCGACCGGAGGACGGCTGCATGGCCCCGATGTCGAGATCGACGGCGTGGCCTTCGACAGTCGCGTCGTGCAGCCCGGCCAATTGTTCGTGCCCCTCATCGCCGAGCGCGACGGGCACGACTTCGTCGGCGCCGCCATCGCCGCGGGCGCGGCCGCCTACCTCACGTCGCGCCCACCCGTCGGCGGCACGGCCATTGCAGTGAACGACACGCTGCAGGCGCTGATGGCCCTCGCCACCGCTCAGCGCCCGACGTTCACGGGGCCGGTGGTGGGCATCACCGGTTCGGTGGGTAAGACCTCCACCAAAGACATGCTCCGCGCAGCACTCGCACCAAGCCGTGTCGTGTGGGCCAACGAGCGCAGCTTCAACAACGAACAGGGGTTGCCCACCACCCTGCTCAACACCCCCGACGGCACTGAGGTGATGGTGCTCGAGATGGGCATGCGCGGCCTGGGCCAGATCGCCGAGTTGTGCCGCATCGCCCAGCCCACGGTGGGTGTCGTCACCCGGGTGGCCGAAGCGCACAGCGACCGCGTGGGTGGCATCGAAGGGGTGGCGCGGGCCAAGGGCGAGTTGGTGGAGGCGTTGCCGACGCACGGCGTAGCGGTGCTCAACGCCGACGATCACCGCGTGGCAGCGATGGCGGTACGCACTGCGGCCAGCGTGCTCACCGTCGGTCATACAGCCACCGCCGACGTGCGCATCGGTGCAATCACCACAGATCACCACGCTCGTGCTCGCTTCCGGCTCGAGTCGCCGTGGGGCTCGTTCGAGGTGGCGCTGGGCGTCAGTGGTCGCCACATGGCCAGCAATGCGGCAGCCGCGCTCGGGGCGGTGGGCGCGCTCGGCGGCGACGTCGGCGCAGGGGTGTCGGCGCTCGCCGAGGTGGGTCTCACGGCCATGCGAATGGAGATCGTGCACCTGCCGTCGGGGGCGGTCATCCTCAACGACAGCTACAACGCGAACCCCACGAGCATGAGGGCAGCGCTCGACGCACTGGTCGATCTGCCCGGGCACCGCAAGGTGGCGGTGCTGGGCGTCATGGCCGAAATCAGCGACCCCGAAGCCGAGCATCGAGCCATCGTCGAGTACGCACATGGCCATGGCATCGAGGTGCTGGCCGTGGGCACCGATCTGTACGGCCTGCCGCAGTGTGCCGACCCGGTGGCCGCGCTCGGCTCACTCGCCGGCGGAGAGGCCCTGCTCGTCAAGGGCAGTCGCGTAGCCGGTCTGGAGCGCATCGTCGCGCTCCTCGTCGGCCAAGGTGCGTGACGGTCGGCGGGGGATGTTGCAGTACCACGCCAGGCCCACCGCAGTCGCGGCTCCGGCCAGCAGTACCGGTGTGGCGCCGATGCGGTCCATCACCGGGCCGAGCGCGAGGTTGCCGATGGAAACCGTGCCACCGAAGGCCATGAACCACAGCGACATCACCCGCGCTCGCTCGCTGTTGCGCACGTTCTGCTGGAACACGGTCATCATGCTCGTGGTCATGCCGAAGTAGCAGAAACCGAGGCCGAACCCGATGGGGAAGGCCGGCGCGGGCGAACTCAACAGCGCGAACACGGTGAGGAACCCGGCGAAGCCGAGGAACAGCGGAGCGATGAGCGTGCGCTTGTCGTGCTTGCTGAAGACGGTGCCGATGGAGAGCGCGCCGGCCATCGCGCCGAGACCCCATGTGGCGTACAGCCACTTGTACACCGACTGGTCGGTGTCGAGCCCGAAGTTGGTGCGGGCGATGGTGGGGAACAGGCCCACGAACGCCAGGCTCAGGAACGAGAACACCGACATGCCGATGAGAATGCGGCGCAGCACAGTGCGACGTTGCACGATGCGGATGCCGGTGAGCATGTTCTCCCACCCCTGCGCCTCGGTGGCGCGGCCGATGTGCGGGAACGGCACCACCTTCATGGCGATGAGCAGGAAGATGTAGGTGGCGGCGTTCACCACGAGGATGCCGGGCACACCCATGCCCCAGGTCATCAGCCCGGCCGCGATGACGGGGCCGATCACCCGCGAGCCGTTGATCATCACCGAGTTGAGGCTGATGGCACCGGGCAGATCGACGGGGTCGACCAGCGCCGGCACCACGCCCTGCATGGCCGGCGCGTTGAGCGCATTGGTGATGCCGGTGAGCAACTGCACCAGCAGCAGTGCCCACACTGACGCATCGGCATGCACCAGCCAGGCCATCACCAGGGTGAGGGCCATCGCACCCACCTGCATGGTGGCAATCCAGGGCTTACGTGGGAACTTGTCGGCCAGCACGCCACCGGGGATGGAGAGCAACAGGAGTGGGCCAAGCTGGGCGAAGGTGAACAACCCCACCATCGCGCCGCTCTCGGTACGCCGATCGATGTAGGCGGGGAGCACCACGGTTTGCATCCAGGTGCCGATGTTGCTGGCGAAACTGCCGAGCCAGATGATGCGGAATGCACGGGTGCGGAAGGCCGCTGCTGCCGTGCCTCTCCGCTCTTGACCCATGGGTCAATCCTAGGGGCGGCGGTCCGCCCGCGACGGGTTGTCGGGTGTCACACTGGAGCGATGAACGAGGCACTGATCACCCCGGCAGCCGCCCGCCCCGCCGACCGTTGCGCCCGGTTCGGCACTTACCCTGAGTGCCCGTTGTGCGGCGGCTCGCTGCACCCCGAGCACGCCCACTTCAAGTGCGGGTCGTGCGGGTGGAGGGACAGCTGCTGTGACTGAGTTCGACACCAGCGCTGAATTCGACACCATCGATGTCGGCGTGGATGGGGCGCGGGGCTGGCTGCGCCTCAACCGGCCCGACAAGCTCAACCCGCTCAGCAGCCACACCCTGCACGAGATCGAACTCGCGGCCCGCTGGTTCGACGAGCACCACGACCTCAAGGTGGTGGTGGTCAGCGGCGCCGGTCGCTCGTTCTCGGCCGGCGCCGACCTGTCGGCGTTCAACACCGCGGCGCCCATGGAAGATCGTCAGGTCGGTTGGCGCATGGCGCGTGCCATGGACGAGATGCGAGCCGTCACGGTCGCCCGCATTCAGGGCTGGTGCGTGGGAGGTGGCCTGGTGGTCGCGGCCGGGTGCGATCTGCGCGTCGCTGCCGACACGGCCCGCTTCTCCATCCCCGAGGTCGACCTCGGGATCCCGTTGGCCTGGGGCGGCATCCCGCGACTCGTGCGCGAGATCGGCCCGGCGCTCACCAAGGAGCTGGTGATGACATGCCGCCCCTTCGACGCCGACGAGGCCAAGGCGGCTGGCTTCCTCAACACGGTGGTGCCCGAGGCCGCACTCGACGACGAGGTGGAGGCGCTGGTGCACACCCTGCTGGCCAAGCCCAAGCTGGCGCTGCTGGAAACCAAGGCGCACGTCAACGCCGTCACCGAGAGCATGGTGGGAACCGGCCGCAGCTGGGCCGATGCCGACGGCCTGTATGCGGGGCTACGCGACGCCGAAGGCCGCGCCAGCGCCGAGGCCTACGTGGCCCGCCTGCGCACCAAGTCCTGATCGTCGGTCGATCTGGCGGCTCAGGGTTCGCCCATCACGTCGTAGAGGGCGTCGCGCATCCGCACCGCGAGCCAGGCCACGTCGTCGACCGACGTGACGGTCTTCTGCGATGGGTCGGGCGGTGCGGGCGATTCGGCGTCGGCCACGGCCGGGAACTCGATGAGCACCGACGGATGGCCGGGGAGCACCAACTCCTGCCCCTCCCACAGGAACGCCAGGTCGCCGTTGTCGACCGTGCCAGCGTTGTACACCCCGCGGAATCCGACGGCGTCGTTCATCGCTTGGGCCACGTCTCGGGCCAACCCGCCGTTGTGAGCGCCGATCCACTCGTAGGGCGAATGAACATGAATGGTGAGCACGGGCCGCACCTGAGCGGTGAGGTCCATCACGGCCTGCGCCTCAGGGGTCTCCCATCGGAAGCCGTCGCGATTGAGGTCGATGCCCTGTGCGGTGCGGCGGGTGTGCGCAGCCAGGCCGTCGGGGTTGGCGGTGGCGACGAGCCAGATGCCGAACGTGGTGGGCGGTTGCTCGCGGATGGCCTGTACGAACCACGCCGGCGCGCACTCGTCGCCGTGCACCTGGCCGAGCACCAGCACCTGCGGCCCGTCCTCGGGCCCCCAGTGCTCGGCCCAGATCGGTCGGCCTTCCCAACTGGTGCCGATCTGCGAGTAGAGGGGAGCGACGTTGCCGGTGTCGTTGCGGAAGCCGATGGCGCCCGGCGCAATGGTGTCGCACACCCCGACCGGGATGTCGGCGTACGACGGGTCGACGGTGTTGGGAGCATCGGCGATCGTTGTCGTGACCTCGGGCAGCGGCGTCGTCGTCGTGGTCGACGGTGGGGTCGTGGAGGTGGTGGTGGGCTGGGTGGTGCTGGCCGCCGGTGCGGTGGTGCTGGCCGCCGAGGTGGTGGTCGGGTCGGTGTCGGTGGGGCTGGCGTTGGCCGACGTGCAGGCCGCAACGACCAGTGCGCACCACGTCGCTGAAGCGACCGCCGCGGCCGCCTTGCTCAGCCGAGGATGAGCTCGGCGTACTGGCTCAGCCCCGACTTGGGCCCGCTCACCAGGAACGTCGTGAGACACGTGTCCTTCCACTGCTCCAGTTCAGCACGAATCTTGTCCATCGGGCCGACGAGCGCCACGTCTTCCACCATCGACAGCGGGATGGCGGCCGCGGCCTCCTGCTTCTTGCCCTGCAGGTAGAGGTCTTGCACCTTCAGCGCGACGTCTTCGTAGCCCATGCGGGCGAACACTTCGAAGTGGAAGTTCGCACCGCGGGCACCCATGCCACCGCAGTACAGCGCAAGGAACGGGCGAACGAAGTCGGCGCACTTGTCGGCATCGTCGCCGGGAATCATCATCAGCGTCGCGGCGACCTCGAAGCGGTCCTTCTTGGTGGGGTCGCCGGAGGCGGCGAACCCTTCGTCGAGGCACTTCTGGTAGAAGCCGTTCTCCTTGGGGCTGAAGAACAGTGGCAGCCAGCCGTCGCAGATCTCGGCCGACAAGGCGACGTTCTTCGGGCCTTCCGCACCCAGGTAGATGGGAATCTCTTTGCGCAGCGGGTGCACGGTGCTCTTCAACGGCTTGCCGAGGTCGGTGCTGCCGGTGAGCGGCATGTCGTAGAACTGGCCGTGGAAGTCGACCGGCTCTTCGCGGCGGATGATGCGGCGCACGATCTCGACGTACTCACGTGTGCGGGCGAGCGGCTTGGGGTAGGGCTGGCCGTACCAGCCCTCCACCACCTGCGGGCCGCTCGCCCCGAGACCGAGGATGAACCGGCCGCCGCTGAGGTGGTCCATGGTGAGAGCCGCCATGGCGGTGGCCGCTGGCGTGCGGGCACTCATCTGGATGATGGCCGTGCCGAGCTGGATGGTGGAGGTATGTGCGCCCCACCATGCCAGCGGCGAGAGGGCGTCGCTGCCGTAGGCCTCGGCGGTCCACACCGAACTGAAGCCGAGCCGCTCGGCCTCCTGAATGGCCTCGAGCGCGCCGTTGGGCGGCCCGCTGCTCCAGTAGCCGCTGTTGTACCCGAGCTTCAGTTCACGTGCCATAGGGTGACCGTATGCCGTCCGAGCCGGTCCGCGCCACGCCTGACGATTTCCCAGCGCTGGCGTCGACCTTGGCCAAAGCGTTCCACGACGACCCGATCAAGGCGTTCCTGTGCGGCGGGCGAGCCATACCCGCCGAGCAGACCACGCCGTTCTTCGACGCCTTCCTGCGCATCATGGGTCGGCACGAGGAAGTGTGGGCCACCCCTGGCAACGAGGCCGTCGCCATCTGGGCGCCACCCGACAAGTGGAAGGTGGGCGTGCCCACCATCCTGCGCTACTCGCCTCCGTTCGTCCGCCTGTACCGGTGGCGCACCGTGCCCAACCTGCTGGTGCTCACCGACCTGGAGAAGGCTCACCCGGCCGAGCCGCACTACTACCTGCAGTTCATCGGCACCGACCCAGCACACCAGGGCAAGGGCCTGGCTCGCACCCTCCTCGATCCGATGGTGGAACGCGCCGACCGCGAGGGAGTTGGCATGTACTTGGAGAACTCGAAGGAGAAGAACATCTCGTTCTACGGCCGCTTCGGGTTCCAAGTGCGCCGCGAATTGCAGCACCGCCGGGGCGGCCCGCGTATGTGGCTGATGTGGCGCGACCCGCGCTGACGGACTCCGGTCGGCGATAGGTTCCGACGTATCGGCCACGCGCCCGCGTCGGTGCTCTCGCACCCAACTGCAACTCGAGCAAGGAGTAGCGTCATGGCCATGTCGTTGATCGATGATCACGAGGCGGTCGTCTACCCGGAGAGCGACGGCCAGCCCATGGGTGAGAACGCCCTCCAGACCGAAGTCATCATCATGTTGAAGATCGGCCTCGATCGGCGGTTCGGTGGCCGCCCCGATGCCTATGTCGGGGCCGATCAATTCTGGTACCCCGTGCAGGGTCGGCCCGACATCACCGTCGCCCCTGACGCCTACGTGGTGGTCGACCTGCCCACCGTGCCGTCGTTGCGCGACCGCGGCAGCTATCGCCCGTGGGCCCTCGGTGGCCGGATGATGTTCGTGTCGGAGGTGTTGTCGCCGAGCAACACATGGGCCGAGATGCAGCGCAAGCTGGCGTTCTACGAGCGATACGGCGTCGACGAGTACTGGGTGTTCGACCCCATCGACGGCGCGCTGGAAGTGTGGGTGCGGGAGGGTTCGAAGCTGGTCCGTCAGGCGATTCCTGCCGACGGGTTCCAGAGCCCGCACATCGGTGTCACCGTGACGGTCATCGGCCGCGAGCTCGGCGTGTTCGATCCGGACGGCCGCCGCTGGGGATACGCCATCGACGAAGGCCGTCGTCTCGACGACCTGATCGCTCGTGCGAACGAGGAGGCGGCCCGTGCGAACGAGGAGGCGGCGCGTGCGAACGAGGAGGCGGCGCGTGCGAACGAGGAGGCGGCTCGCGCGAAGGAGG
>DMQJ01000424.1 GCA_003455715.1 Acidimicrobiaceae bacterium
GCGGGCGGCCACGGCAGCGAACCCAGGCGTGGGGCCTGCCCACTTCCAGTCGTCGACCGTGCCCACCGGCACATCGAGGGCCACCGTGGCGATGGTGCGGAACAGCAGGGCGTCGGCCATCTGCGACCGCAGTGTGGTGGCCAACTTCTCCGCTCCTCGAAGACCGGGGAGCCCCCAGTCGGCCGACGATGCAGGGATGGCGTCGATCGACCCGAACGCCGCCAGCACCGTGGCCGCGCTCTTGGCGCCCCAACCGGGCAGGCCGGGGTAGCCATCGGCGGAGTCGCCCACCAGCGCCAGGTAGTCGGCGATGGAGGCCGGGCCGACCCCGAACTTCATCGTCACCGCTGCTTCGTCGACGATCTCGTCCTTGCGCCGGTCGTATTGCACCACCCTGGTGCCGCGCACGCACTGGCCGAGGTCTTTGTCGGGGGTGACGATGAGCACCTGTTCCACGCGGGGATCGGCGTCGGCCACCGCGGCGGCGGCCCCGAGCGCGTCGTCGGCTTCCCACTCCACCATCGGCCACACGGTGAACCCGCACGCGGCCAGCGCTTCCTCCATCACCGGGATCTGGTCGAGCAGCACCGGATCCATACCCTCGCTGGTCTTGTAGCCCGCGTAGAGGTCGTTGCGGAAGCTCTCGATGACGTGGTCGCTCGCCACCCCAACGTGTGTGGCCCCCGCCGCCACCAGCTGCAGCGTGCTGGCCACCACGCCCACGGCGGCGTCGAAGGGGCCCGCGTCGCCGTGGCGCGACACCTGGCCGAAGTGTTGGCGGAACAGTTCGTAGGTGCCGTCGATGAGGTGAACCTTCATGGGGTGGCACCGTAGCAACGGATTCCTTCCTCAAGAGTTGGGCAAGACCGTCCGATACCTCATCCGTGACGGACAGGAACGCCCAGCTCGGGCACGAGTCGACAGCGGGGGGCCAACGATGACCACTCCGGTTCCGGGGCAGGCGCCCACCGCGGCGTCGACCACCGAAATGCTCGCGGCCACCATCGCAGGAGCGGTGGAACGCCAGCTCACCCAGTACGTGGCAGCGATGTCGCAGCAGGTGGATGCGGCTCGCAAAGCAGCCGACGACGCCAAGGCCGAGTTGCGCGCCGAGTTCCAACAGCACCTCACGGCACTCACCGCTCGCACCGAAGCGGCGTTGAACGGCCTCCAGCAGGCCCTCGAAGCCCGGCTCGGTGAGTTTGCTCAACATCAGCAGGTCCGCCTCAACGAGGTGGAGAACCGGATGATCGAAATGCCGCTGTCGGGCGGTGGTGGCGGCGGTATCGACGCCACCGAACTGGCCGCCTTGCGCGACCAGATGGACAGCCAGAGCGCCGCCGCGCATGCCCGTATCGACGATCTGCACAAGGCCACCCGCCGATTCGACGAGCAGGCTTCCGCGCTCGTGCAGCACGTGAACGACACCACCATCGCGCTCGCGCAGCGCATGGACGAGGGCAACCAGGTGCTTGCGTCGGCCGTCGAGGAACGCCTCGCAGTGGTGCGCAGCGCACTCGAGTCGGTGGCACCCGAGGTGCAACGCCAACTCACCGAGCAGTCGGCCACGGTGACGAGCCGCCTCGACTTCACCGAACACCGCATCACCGACCGCATGTTGGCGATGGAGGAGCGCATCAACGAGCAGCAAGGTGCGCGCATCGCCAACCTGGAGGCCACCGTCGGCCGCATCGGCGCCGGTTTCGACGACGCGGTCGGTGCCATGTCGCACCGCCTGCTGGGTGTGGAGAATCGCCTGGAAGAGCAGACGCTGCTGATGGCCAACCTGCAGGACCAGATCAGCCGGGTCGACGAGTCGGCAATTCAGGGCGTGAAGGACCAGCTGTCGGCAGCCGTCGGCGAGGCGATGCTCGTGCGTATCGAGCAGGACCGTTTGCGGGAGCAGTTCGACGAGAAGATGGACAAGCAGAGCTTGCGAATGGCCGAGATCGAGTCATTGCTCACCGACGAGATGGACGTGAGCGCAGCCGTGCAGTTGGAGCGCCTGGAGGAACTGGAGCGGGCCATCGCGGAACTCGATCCCAGCCAGTTCGTTCGCCGTACCGACCCCACCGCCGGGGGTGCGGGCGCAGCGGCCGGCGCTCGCCCAACACCGAACCTGTCGTTGCCATCCACTTCGCTGGGCGTCGCGCTGCCGTCCACCCCAGGGCCCACCCTCGCAGGGCCGTCGACCGAACCGAGCCTGTCGTCGTTCTGACGACTCACTTGACCTGAACGGACTCACTGATGGCACTGTTCAAAGGAAGCAAGGAGAGCTCCACCGCCACGGTCGAAGGTGAAGCCGCGGCCGAATGCATGAAGGTGGGGCAGAGCCTCGTCGACGGCGGACACCTCACTGCGGAGAACATGGCAACGGCGCTGAGCACCGCCAACGGTGATCTGCTGCAGTTCGTCGACCTGCTGTTGGGACGCTTCGGCGCGGGCCGCACCGAGCTGGCGTTGGCGGTCTCTCAGGCCACGAATGTGCCCGCGGTCGATACGAAGGGCATCACCATTCCCGACGAGCTGAAGGGCGTGCTCGACGAGAAGGTGGTACGGCAGAACTGCGCCGTCGCCGTCGCGTCGGAGGGCAACACGTTGGTGGTGCTGTGCGCCGACCCGTCGCCCGGCCGCAGGAAGGCAATCGAGGCAGCCGCTGGCAAACCCGTCAAGTTCTTCCTGTCGGATCCCGCCACCGTCCGCACCTTCATCGACCAGGTGTATCGAGCCGACGCCGACATCGACCGGTTGGTACAGACCTTCGACGTTGGCGACGACCAGGCGAAGATGGCGGCCCTGGCCGCCGAGGTGTCGGTGGACGATCAAGCACCGGTGGTGCAGCTCGTCACGCGCATCGTCAGCCAGGCAATGCGCGACCGAACGAGTGACATCCACGTCGAGCCGCTCGACGACATCCTTCGTGTGCGGTTCCGCATCGACGGCCACCTCGTCGAAGCGTTCAAGCTGCCCATTGGCGTGCACGCCGCGCTCACCAGCCGCCTCAAGGTGATGAGCGGGATGAACA
>DMQJ01000006.1:0-530 GCA_003455715.1 Acidimicrobiaceae bacterium
GGTGACCGCCGCCGCCCCATGGCACCCCACCACACTGCCCCGCTGCAGCCCCTGAGGAAACAACTGGCGGAACGCCTCACCCACCGGCAACGTGCGCTCGCCCGCGGCCACCCCACTCGATGCGCCACCCACCACCCCACTCACCCGCTGGTGAATGGCAGCCAGTTCAGCTCGTTGCGCAGCAGTGACGACACGTGCCATCCCCACACTGTATCGAACATGTGTACGGTCACGCCACGGTGGTGGCCGAGTTCAGATGGTGCTCGACGAAGGTCAGGGGAAGAGTTCGAAGGTGTTGCAGTGCGCTGGTCGGACGACGGCGAAGTCGCGGTGGTTGAGCGTGGCGATCTGGGTCACGTTGTGGCGTTCGGCGATGGCGATGATCGAGGCGTCAACGAAACCGAGCCCGAGATCGGTGTACGTGCCGATCAGTTCGATGGTGCGCTGGTAGTCGATGTCGATCGGATCGATGATTGTGAACCGACTGCTGGTGACCAGCGTCAGGAACCGTGCTTCGGCAGCAGGACCGA
>DMQJ01000006.1:705-12544 GCA_003455715.1 Acidimicrobiaceae bacterium
GATCTCACGATCACCGCGACCGTGCTTCGGCAGCAGGACCGAGGCGGGTTTCGATCAACCAGGCAGCTTCGGGGATCACGGTCGCGGTGATCGTGAGATCGGTGCGGGTGCGCAACAGGGCGGCGCAGCCAGCGTGGTGGGGTTCGTCGCGGTCAGCGACCGCAACGAAGATGCCGGTGTCGATCAGCAGCACCGTCGGCCGTCAGATGCCTCGGTCAATCTTGGTGTCGGCAGCGTCAGCGCGTTCGCGATGAATGTCGAACGGTTCGGTTCTGCCCGACGCGGCGCAGCCGATAAAGGCTTCCAAGGGGTCATCGAGCCGGGCGGCGAGTTCGTCGATGAGTGCTTCGGTGGTGATCCCGCGACGCTCTGCTTCGGCGGTGAGCCGGGTGGCGAGTTGCTCGATCGTGATCGACATGCCCTCAGCCTATGCGTTCCGGCGGCGTTGTTGGTCACGTTCAAGCTGCCGGCGTTGGGCTCGCGACAACGCTGGCTGGACGGTGGCCGAGCGGGTCTCGATGGCCGGGGTGGCGGCGGCTCGTAGACCGCTCCCGCGCACGGCTGACCTGCGGCTGAACAGCGTCGGCGGAGGTCGATTCAGCGAGACTCGCGACGTACGTGGTGCCACCGGCCCCAACCTGGACCTCGCCCGTCCTAACCATCGCAGCATGCTCCTCCGGACTCATCCAACGCCCTACCCGACTGAGATCGACAGCGGCTCCACCCCACCGCCTCTGTGGCAACGAATCAGTCTTCACGACGACACTCCCGTGTCGTAAGGGTACGACGGCAGGCTGTCTGCGACATCGATCATCTCCGAAGCCCACGCGAGCTGGTCGTCGTTGGGGTCGTCGGGCGGCGGATATGGCAGGAGTCCTCTCAGAAGGGCGCTCTCGCGATAGGTGATTGCGTGGCTGTTGCCCTCGATCCGTTCGATTTCGGCCCACATCGCTTCACGCGCCGAGGCCATGTCATCAACGGACCCAGAGGCCACCAGTCGGCGGACGAGGGCGATGAACGGCGACAGCGGACTGTCATCTCCGAGGCGCCCGGCGATCAGTCGTAGTTGAAGCAGCAGCACCTCAACCACGACGGAGCGCCCCGAGGCTCGTGCCGATTCCGCCGCGGCCTGGACGATCGAGGAGTGCCTATCCATTGCGCACGCCAAATCTCGGAAGCACCGTGGCACACGTTGGACAAGCAGCCTTCGCCAGCCCGTGACCAGGATCAGTGAGTCCAATTGCAACGGTCCGCTGAACACCAGCCGGGTCGACGCCGGCCTGAAGCGCTTGATTCACGCAGCTGATCTCGGCGCATTGCCCATGCCATCCAGGCCGGATCGACGTGGGTACGGCGTCGAGTTCGGCCTGAAGCGTGGGGTGCACTTCACCAACGCGGCTGACACCCCCACGAATGTGTTGCCCTCATCCGTCAACAACTCGGTCGCTGCTCCTCGTGTCCTTCCCGCCGTCAGGGCGTTGTTCGCAGCGGCCTGAGCGTTCCGGCCCGTGTTTGTGGCAATAGCAGGGCCGGCGGAGGTCGTAGATGTGGCGACAGCGCGAAACGGAGGCGCGATACGCGATTCGTCGGGTAACACCAAAGGCGCATCTGACGCCTCCGGTCGATAGTCGGCCAGTTGGGCGGCAAGGGCCACCGCAGCCGAACCGTCGTAGGCGTACTCGCCGGCCCTCTGGGCGGTCGTAGCCACAGACGCAAGCCCGACGACCACAGCGACAGCGCTCAGGAGCGCAACGAGGAGACGCACTACCGTGCTCCGCTTCAAGGCCGAATCGTCCGTTGGACTCGATCTGGACCTACCCCGAACTCGGCGGCAATCTGGTCTGGGGAGAGGGAGTCAGGGCCCCACACCGTGATCTCGTTGGGCGAACCGGCGTACCGGTTCAAAAGGACCGCCACCCCTGAACCTAGGCGCACCGGACACCACACGACTTCGCCGAGATCGTCGACCTCGTCGTCGAACTGAAGCCGGTGGTACGCGGCGGCGACCTCCACCGCTATGTCGACGACAGCGACCGGTAGGTAGTCACGCTTGCCGTATTCCTCCCAGGTGATCGGCGTCAACACTGGGTGTTCCTCACCACGGTGCACGCGATCTTCACGTAGTCGTTGCCTGCGTCGACCACGCCGGGGCTGCCTTGTCGCCATAGAGCGATGTCGCCGGGTCGGCCAAGACCAACGTCGGATGGTTTGACGTTGGTGGTGAACTCGATGCCGCGCGCGCCTTCAGGCAGAGGCCCTTGGTACGCCTTCACTGTCGGGTTCAGACCTCCCCGTGCTGTTGTGCCCCACACCTCGCCAGTCGCCTCCTGCATCGCTGCGGTACCCGATGTCTGGGTTGGGCTCTCAAGTCGGTGGAACGGACCGAAGCTGTCGCCTGCCGCTTCTGTGGCATTACGGCCGGCTCATTGGAGGCGCGCGATTCAAGATCGATTATCACCGCGCGTCACCTGCCTCGAACTGTGCCAGCCGTCGACGAAGCTCGCGGATCTCGTCGAGCAATTGAGGTAGGTACGTACGAGCCGCTGCGATGACGTCGAGTTCGGCCGCGAGCGCCGGAGTCCGGTCCCGCGTTACATAGATGTCCGTCAATCGGTTTCCGTCGTCGCCGACTTGAATGAAGCTGTCACCGCCGAGCTGATCCCGCCCCTCGACGATCGCCAACCACGGTGGTCCATCTGCCTCTCGCGAGATGCGATCGAGCTCATCCAATAGCTCTGCCGGAAGATACTTCGCGGTCATTTACACGGGTTCCTTACCGTCGGCGTGAAGAGGCCGCTGAGTGCTTCGGCCGTCAACCCAGAAAAATACTGCAGTGATTCGCCCATGGGCCCGACGGCGTCGACGTGACGGTGCCACCGGCAGCGCGGACCTCCCCTGCCGTCGCCGATCCGACCTGGCCATTCTTGATCGGGCTGTTCCTGACGGCATCTTCGACCGTCGAGCCGGAGAAGACGGACACGTCGCTCAGCGTGCCGTCGGCGTGCTGGACCACGCCGGTTCCACCAGTGAACTTCTCCGGGCCGTTGAGGCCGCCACGGACCAGCACCACGTCGTCTGCGACTTCTGTGGCGGTCCTTGCAGCGAGCGGAGTTGCAGACACGCCTTGGCGGGCGACGATCGCTCCATTCGACTGACGGAGGCATCGCTGACCTGGTACGACACTCGGCCGCTGGGATCCGCAACGACAAGGCCGGCGCGCGCCGGCGACGCTGTGCGTCGTAGCTGAAGACATACCCGAAGACCACCGTCATACCCGCATGCGACAGCCCAGCGGCCGTCACGACCATGACGAGAATCGCCCGGAGGAGCGGTTCCGGCATGGCTAGTCCACTACTCGGTACTGCACTTGCGCGCCGTCCGGGAGGTCGCGTAGCTGCACGGCTAGCTCGGCACGCAGCCGCATCCCCTCGTGGGCATCAAGCAGGTAGACGTTCGAGATCTCGAAGTCGCCGCCAAGAACGAACGGGATCTTCGGTACGAGGCGCTTTCCAACTGGAATCGGCCCGTGTGCTTGCTGCCACCGATGCGCCAGCGGGAATCCGGTGAGTACCTCGTAGTCGCTGAGTAGCTGATCGGCCCAGTCCTCAACGCTTGTGGCCATCGCCTCGGCGCTGCCGGTTTCTGGATCGAACATGCAGACACGTTCGTCACGGATCGCGAACTGCGACCCGAACACATCCTCGGCAAAGAACGTGAAACCATCTGCTAGGCCGTCGTAGCCGCTGCGCCAACCCGCCGGCTCATTCCATGCCTCTAGGGACTCTGTTCCGGCGTCTGGATCACCGGATGAGAACACGTGGAGCGCGGACTCGAACGCGTAGAACCCGTTACGCGCCCTGAGCATCTCAGTCAGTTCTGACAACAGCCGACCACCGCCGAGCCCCACTGGCTGCGCGCCGGTTAGTGCATCAGTAGCGGCTGCGAGCAACCGGCTCGTTCTCGGGCCGAGCGTCAACACGTCACCACTATCTGAACAACCGTGCCGTCCGGAAGACCCCAACACTGGTTGCCGATCGAGGCACCCGCGCCGCGGTTGTCGCTCGGGTCAATGGCGCGGACGCTTGATCCAGACCCACCTTCTTCGAACATCGCTGGCGGATACTCGTCACGATCCAGACCTGGCTGCCGGGGCTGACCTTCCATCGAGGCCCGACGCCGAGCAGCCGCTCCCGACCGATCGATCGTGAGCTGCGTCGGTTGACCCGCTGCCTGCGCGTCGTCAATGTGCGCCGCTGACTGCGGGTACCGCGACCGACTAACCCCGATCTCGACCGCTTCTGTGGCAACGAAAGTGGCGGTGGGGGTCGTAGATGGCGCTCTCCGACTAGTGGATCGCGGGACAGACCTCCCCCGCACCTCACCGAGCGGCGTCGGGCCGGCGTCGACGCGTCCGAACGCCTGTGCACCGACGCGCGCGTTGGACTGCGCGTCGTAGACGTAGGTCGCTGCGCTCACAGTCGTGGTAGTTGGTGGTGCAAGCCCCGCGAGCAGCGCTAGAGCCGCAGCGACGACGAGCGCCACCCGACTTCGCCACCGCTTCATGGCCGGCCAATGAGCGACGGAGGCGCGCTCCCAGTTCACGACCGCTCCGACACTGGGAAGAACTCGCGCAGAGCGCTGGCGACCTGCCAACTCTCATTCGCTTTCAGCGATTCGCGGAGGTCGTTCGGCAGGTATCCCCCGGCTGAGCGAAACGCGTCCAGCAGACCCACGATTGCGTCGATCGACGACGCGTCTGTCCGCCTAAGAGCCCGCTCGATAGCCGACGCCGCGCCGGGGTATCCAGCGTCCGCGAGTCGGCGAGCTGCCAAGAGCGCCCAAGGCCCGTCAGCATCGATCTCGTCCAACAGGGTCATCGCACAGTCTTCGCGATCGCCCACTGAGAAACCGAGCAATGCCGCACAGCCCCGGAGGTCTGCATCCGTATCTGATGCCTTGATCACCTTCACGAGCCGTGGGATCAACGCTGACCCCAGAGGCATGAGTTGCTCCGCAACAACGAATCTCGGGAGCTCGCCAGGGCGGACCAGAAGGGACACACATTCGTCGACATCGTCGGCGATTCCGCCCACGCGTGCGACAAGCGCCGCTAGTTGTTCTTCGGCCGAAGTACTCATCGAACCCTCGTCACCGTGCAGGTACCGGTGATCGTGCAACCTCCTGGATCGTGTAGATCCCGCGATCGACCATCGCCGTGCCCTGAACCCGGACACCCGACGCGAACGCATCGGCTTCGGAGAACGAGATTGCGTACTGTTGTTTGGGTCCGAACACACCAATGCCGTTCAGTTGACCAGTCGACGCAGTCGCCGGAAGGTCCGTGACGAAGTTGTCCCCAGGGGCGTTAGCAAGGAAGTTGTTCTGGCCCTTCCCAAACGAAAGTTGCCCAACCTCTACCGAATCACCAACAGCCAGCGGCTTGGTACCGGTGATGCCAAAAGCTCCGGCCTCGTCCGTGAAGTGCGTGAACGTACGGTCGATGCCCCCTCCGTTGTACGTGGCAATGAAAGTGCGACAGGGGGTCGTAGACGCAGATAGAACTCTCGACAAAGGCGACACATTCTCGTGCCGGTCGTCGCCGGATGCAGGTGGGCCGGAGCTATCGACGACGAGCCTGTCTGCGTCCGCGGGAGCGACACCGGGGACGTCGTAGTTGAGGAGCGATACGGAGTTAGCCGATGTTCGAGCATCGGGTAGATCGGCATCAAGGCCAACCGAGATGTATCGCGCCTCGGCGTCGTACCCGTGCGCCTCGCCCGGGACAGCGACCGAGCGAGTCCCGGTTGCAGCTTCCTCGCCCCAAACTGGCGGCATCGCGAAAGACGCGACGACGAGTACACAGATAGTCGCCAACGCCCGGCGCATTGTCACGACGCCAGATTCTCCCAGGTCCGCATCGATTCGACGTGGGGAGCACCATTGAGCCACGGCACGAAGTGCACCACCTCAGGCCCGGCGTCTTCCGAACTGAAGGGCACCCGAATCGATCCGCCGGTTTCGAACACGATCGTCAAGCCGTGAGGATCGGCGTCAGCGGCCACGATCGCCCCACCGATCAGCTCGCACGCGACGTCCCTGAACGGTGGATCCGGAAAGGTACCCCGACGACCTGCCACCCGGGCTTCCGGCTCGGACATCACACGGAGCACTGGCCCGTCGAACAAGAACTCGACGTAGTCCCGCACGAACGACACGCCGCTGAGTTCGAGGCCGATGAGGAAGTCAAACTCGTTCTCGGCTACCACGGGATGTGCGCCCACGGATCGTTCTTCGGGATGGTCCTGCCGTTCAGCGGGTTGACGGTCTGCCCTTGACCGTTCATGTAGACGATCCGATTCGGGTGATGCGTCGTTGCGTCCATGACCCGCACACTTGTCACCTTTGGGTCGAGTCCGGGCCCGCCGGATCCGAAGGTGAACTGCATTCCGGGCGAGTTCGTTGGTAGGGGCCCGGTAGCTCCAGTCGGAATTGCCGCGGGCGGGCCGTTCTCGAAACCGATGAATGTCGGGCCAGCCGGGACGTCGTCAGCCAGTCCAACGACGTCGTCAACCGCTTCTGTGGCAACACTTCGCGACAGCGGAGTCGTACGAGTGCGCTGTCGCTCCGTGCGTTGAGCGACCACGTCGCCGCTGCAGCGAGTTCACCGCCGTCCGGGGCGTCGGGCTGCCTGAGAACGCGCTCTCTCGCAAAGATGACCCTCGGGCCAAAGCGCGCGTTAACCCGGTCGTCGTAGGTGCAGAGCGTGGACCCGATGTTCGTCGTACCCGCGCTCATGAACACGCCGATCATCGTCAGCAAGACACCGAGAAGCCCTGTGCCACTAATTGCCGTTGTCATCGGCAGGGTCCAGGCGCTGCGTGAACGACGAACCCGAGGACCTCGTTCGAGTCGCCGTCCAGCACGACGCTGCTCCCGCCGGGTAGTGCTACGCCGACAATGCCCTCCGCGGGATCCATCTCCAGCAGTACAGACCTCAGCTCTTTCCAGCCGGTCAGCACGGTCGTCATCCTTGCCCGTCGATCCATGATCCGGATGAAGCTCTGAGCGGTCGATCTTCCAAGGGGTAGCTCGGCCCGATCGAGCGTCGCCAACTCGTTGCTCGCCCAGTCGGCGCCGGGCAGCGCAGAGGCGTCTCGCACCAAGCCGACAAGACGGTCGATCTTGATCATTGTCGGGGACATCAACACCTCCTCGTGGCAAGTCCGCAGACGGTGCCGCGGACAAGAACTTCGGCTTCATCGAAGTTGTCGGGCGAGGTAAGGATCTGCACGCCACGTCGTTGGAGCTGCTCTACGGATGTCTCCAGAACGACGCCTCCAGGCCCAGCGAAGTCCTCCGCGACGTTGAGTTTCGTGCTCCAAGACGTCAGGTCGGTTCCATGTGTGAAACCTGCGTTGTGGAGAGCGGCATCGGAGACCCCGTTGACATCGCCGGGGCGAGCGATCCCCTTCACGGCGTCGTCGTAGGCGTGGTGGTCCGTGGCCACTCCACGGTAGAGAGGTGTTCCCGCTTCTGTGGCACCGGCGCCCAGTCGGGTAGTTGCGGTGAAGGCATCTGCGGCCTTGGTAAGCGCCTTGCCCGCCCCATAGGCGTCAAGGACCGCCCCACCGAACGCCACCGCACAGCTCGCACCGATACCCGCCTCCATACAGGTCTGCACCGCATCGATGCCCGAGACTGCCGCCGACGCGACCGCACAGAACACGGTGCAGGGCGTGAACAGTGATGCCAGGGTCAAACCGACGGAAACGACGGTGAGGAAGTTGTCGGCGATCCAGCTTCCCAACTTCTCCCAGAACCCGGTCTCGTGGTCCAGCCGTTCATACAGCCGGTTGTGATCCACCAGCCTGCTCGCGACGCTCGACACCAACTGCGTCAGACGGTCGGCGACTTCACCTGAGATACCTTGCTCCAGCAGCAACTCAGCGATATTCGTGCCAGCAGCTGCGGCGGCAACGTCGGCCGGACTCCAGTTGCCATCGCTCTTGCCCCAGTCACCTTGTTTGGCAACATCGATCAGGGCGAACACCAAGCTGCCCAACCCGAGCCCTGTGGTGCGCGACCGCGACAGGGCCTCCACCAACTCCTCGGGACCGCACTCGGTGCTGAGCATGCACTGATCCCACTCACGCGACAACTTCCCGATCGCCGAGTTCGTGCCCATCACACACGAGTCGTCGAGCTCGCAACTCGCGAACATCGCGGTCGGTTTCGGCGGTGGCTGCTGCTCGTAACGGGTGTAGTTCGACGGGTTCTTCGCCACCGCTTTCGCTGCGACCGCACGGCTCTTCGATGACGGCGGTGTCCAACCCGCCCGCGCCTGCTGGGCGCGGCTCTCGTGGGCCATGTTCGTGTCGACCAACTTGCGCACCGACGGCTTCGCCGCCGCCAACCGGTACGCCGTATTCGCCACCTTGCTGGTGTGCTTGCTGCTACACGCATTCCGGTCGTATCGCATCGCGCAACGACCATCCGGGTCAACATGGTCCAACGGGCTCGAGTTGCCGTACCCGTAACGATTCAGCGATGCCGGCTCACTCCGCCGACCGCTGTAGGTGTCGCGGGCAATGAACTCACCCAACTCGGGCGAATACCAACGAGCACCCATGTTCACCAGGCCCGTATCCGGGTCGGTGAAATCGGACTGGAAGCCGACACCCGCAACCGGGCCAGTCACCGGAGCACCCCACGGGTCGAACACGCGTGCCGACACCGACGCACCGTCCGGTGCAACCAGATCGGTGACCTCACCTTCCGATCTGGTAACCACCATCGACGCGGCACCCGACGGCCCGGTGCTCACCACCGACCCGCCAGGGGTGAACACCGTTGAACGGACACCATCGTTCGACGGATCCATCGACGCCCCGCTGTAGGTGAACGCCACACCGTCACGGGCCACCACTCGACCCAACGCGTCGTACACGTACTCGACACCCTCAGCTTCCACGAGTTGGCCGAACGCGTCGTACTCGTAGGAACCCGAGCCCATCGACGCCAACGTGCCTCGTGCCGACCACACCAACGGCGTCGACCCGTTCGACACCATCCGGTTGCGTTCGTCGAACACGTTCGACACCGGCCCGTTCGCCAACAGGTTGCCGTTCCCGTCGTAGGCGTACCCGATCGTCGTGTTCGACGGATCAGTCCACGAGGTCAACCTGCCAGCCCAGTCGTACCCGTAGCTGTTGGTACCGGCCCCGGCACGCCCCGCAGGGCCCACCACCTTGCTCGAAAGGTTGCCCGCCCCGTCGTAGGTGTACGCCACCTGTGTCAGCACGTCTCCCGCCGACTCGGTGACATCGCTCGACACACGACCAATGGCGTCGTACGACACCGTCCGGGTCACCGTGTCGGACCCAGTTGTCGCGACGTCGGTAGTCAACTGGCCCGCAGCGTTGTAGGTGTAGGCATGCGAGGTGCCGGTAAGCGGGTCGACGAGGCTGTTCAGCAACCCACGGTTGTTCCAGTTGAACTGGGTGACGCCAACCGAATCGGTACGGCTCGCCAACGCTCCCGCAGGGTGGTAGGTGAAGCTCGACGTGCCACCGCTGCCGCTGGCTGCTGTGAGCTGACCGCGATCGTTGTAGGTGAACGCAAGGTTGGTGCCATTCGCCCACATCCCCGTCGGCCTGCCAGCAAGGTCATACTCGAACGTGCGGGTCGCGCCCACCCCACCAACTTGGCTGGTGAGCCGGCCCAACTGGTCGAACGTGTTCACCACCGTCACCCCGCCAGGTTCGTTGGTGCGAGCGACCGCCCCGGCAATGTCGTAGGCGACGCTGAACGTACGATCGGCCAACGCCGGGTGCGACGACGTGGCCGGTTCGATACGCGACTCCTCGAAACCCCACACGTTGTAGGTGGTCCACCACTCCGACCCGTTTCCATCCACCGTGCGGGTCGGGCGGCCAGCGATGTCGTAGCCGTAACTGGTGACGATGTTGGTGCCCGCCGCCACCGGCTGCGTCACCGACGTCAGTTGGTTGGCGATGTCGTAGGCGTATGTGGTGGGCGGGCCGACCAGGGCCTGCGAGCTAAGCACGTTGCCGTTTGCGTCGTAGGTGTAGCTCGTGCCCACCACCTCGGTCCCGGCTGCCGAGAAGGCACCCGAGTGCACCGCGCGGCCCGCCAGGTCGTACGTAATGCGTGTCGACCTGCCGAGCGGGTCGGTGGAGCGCACCGCCTGGCCCCGGGCGTTGAACTCGTTCACCGACGTGTGGCCGTCGGGGTCGGTGACGGCCAACAGGTCACCTGCGGGCGACCACACCTGGCTCGACGTGCGGCCCTCGGGGTCGGTCACCGAGGTGACACGACCCGCCCAATCGTAGGTGTAACTGGTGGTGAACTGGTCGGGCGTGGACGTGCCGTTACGCACCACCTCGGTCGACGATGTCATCCGGCCAAGCTGGTCGTAGGTGGCGGTGTTGGCCGCCCCGGTCGGGCCTTCGCTCCACACCTGGCGACCGATGGTGTTGTACCGCGCCCGCACCGTCGGCCGGGCGCCACCGGCCACAGGTGCCGGATGCAGCGTGACGGCCACCCGGTTGAGCGTGTCGTACACAAAGTCGGTCTGCTGGCCGCGGGCATCGACCCTGGCCACCACATTTCCAGCCGCGTCGTACTCGATCGATGACACCGGCGTGAGCGCCGTACCAGTGCCCGGTTGCACATAGGTGGGCAAGGTCTTGGTGAGTTGGCGACCATTCCGGTCGTACGAGAACGACACCGTCGCGCCGGAAGGTTGCTGAAGTTGCAGCACATCACCGAACGCCCCGTAGCCGATCACGCTCTGCGGGGCCTGTGTCGACGCAGCCGCACCGAACGACACCACGCTACGAGCAGGCTCCACGGAGCGCACCATCCGACCCAACAGGTCGTACTCGTTAGTGGTGATCGCCCCGTTGGGCGCGGTGGTGGCCACCAGCCGGTTCATCTGGTCGTAGCCGAACGAAGTGACCAGATCGGTCGCACCGTTCTCCACCGTCTCCGAAGCCACCCGACCAAACGCGTCGTACGCCGTGCGGGTCTCCAGCACCACCGACGCAGGGATGGTCTCCAACCGCTCCGTCACCACCCGACCGCGACTGTCGTACACGTAGGTTGCGACACGGTCACGTGACGTGTATCCGGCTACCGCATTGTGCAACCGTTCCGTTTGCACCTGGCCTGAAGCTGTGTAGGTGTACTGGTGGCGGACCAGACCATTCGCCGTCCAGTGGTCGGTCACACGGCCGGTGTCTTGGTCGTATTGGTATGCATCGAGCACCACATCCACCGGGGGGCCCGAGGGTGGCTGGAAGCCTTGCACGACGCGAGACTCCACGCGGCCTGCGGGGTCGTACGCGTACCGCACCACCGCGCCCGCGGCGTCGGTGACCGTCGAGATCCTGCCTTCGGAGTCGTAGGTGGTCGACGACAGCACCACATCCACCGGCGCCGCAGGCGCCGTTGGGTCGACATAACCGAGCAGGGTCACCACCGTCGGCCGGTTCTCACCGTCGTACGCAGTGGTGGTGACACGACCCAAACCGTCGGTCTGCGACACCACGTTGCCTACGGCGTCGAACACCACACTCACCTGGTTGCCCTCGGGGTCGGTGATCCGCCATGCGCGATCGTTGAGGTCGTACTCCGACACCATCGTCCGGGCAGGCTCCACGGTGCCGCCAGGAGCCACCGGCTCCACATCAGCCAACGTCACCGACACCGGGTTGGTGTTGGCGTCGTAGACAGTGCTCACCCGCAACTGATGCCACTGACCGGTCACCGCGTTCTGCACCCGAGGCTGAGTAACCGTGGCCTCCTGACCCATCTT
>DMQJ01000491.1:0-354 GCA_003455715.1 Acidimicrobiaceae bacterium
CGTGTACGCGGCCCGGCACGAGATGGCTCGCTCGCTCGACGACGTGCTGTGCCGCCGCACGCGAGCCCATCTCGAAGACCGAGCCGCCACCCTCGCCGCCGCGCCCGCGACCGCGGCCCTCCTGGCCGCAGAGCTGGGCTGGAGCGACGAGGAAACCATGAGCCAGGTGGCCACGTTCGTGACCGCCTCCATCGCCGAGGAGCGCATGTGACCACCAGTTCCAACGGCCACGCCCTCCCGCCTGGCCGCCCGACTCCGCCCATCGAACTCACCGGCACGGGCAGCCACTTCGGTGGCGCGCCCGCTCTGCCCGACGGGTTCGTGCAGTCGCTCGCCGCTGTGTGCGCCACAAAC
>DMQJ01000491.1:567-748 GCA_003455715.1 Acidimicrobiaceae bacterium
CCGACCTCGACGCTCGGGCCGATGCCAGCCGCGACTGGTGGCCGCTTGCAATGCACTGGGCGCTGCAGGGAGAGGCACCACAGGTGGCGGCCGTCGTCGCCCGGCCCACCACCACCGAGCAGGTCGCCGATGTTCTGCGGTTGTGCAACAGCGAAGGTGTACCGGTCACCCCCGCTGGCGG
>DMQJ01000491.1:898-3418 GCA_003455715.1 Acidimicrobiaceae bacterium
TTGCCCTACCCGACGCTCTTCCGATCTGTACCGGTCACCCCCGCTGGCGGGCGTAGCAGCGTGGTGGGGGCCACCGTGCCGGTGCACGGTGGCGTGCTGCTCGACACCACGGCCATGCAGGGCATCATCGCCGTCGATGCCATCTCCGGGTTGGTGGAGGTGTGGGCCGGCACGTTCGGCCCGGCATTGGAGAACGAACTTCGAGCGCGCCACGGCCTCACCGTGGGCCACTCTCCGCAGAGCTTCGATCTGGCCACCGTGGGCGGCTGGGTGGGCCACCGCGGCGCCGGGCAGTACAGCACGCGCTACGGCAAGATCGAGCACATCGTCGCCGGTCTGGAAGTGGTGTTGGCCGACGGCTCGGTGGTGCGCACCGGCGGCTCGCCTGCGGCCGCCCAGGGCCCCGATCTCACCCAACTGTTCGTGGGCAGCGAAGGCACCCTCGGCGTGGTCACCAAGGTGTGGCTGAAGGCGCACCCCGTTCCGAGCAGCGAGCAGCGGGCCGCCTACGCCTTCCCCACCTTCGAGGCCGGGCTGGAAGCGTGCCGTCGCATCCTGCGGCGCGGCGCCACACCCGCCGTGCTGCGCCTGTACGACGCACCCGAGAGCCAGCGCGGCCAAGGCGGCGACGGCACCTACTGCGTGCTGTTGGTGCTCGATGAAGGCGACGAGACGATCGTCGCTGCCACCATGGCTGTGGTGGCCGACGAGTGTGCGGCCGCCCGCGACCTGGGCCGCGACCTGGTGGAGAAGTGGATGCACCACCGCAACGACACGAGTGCGTTGCAGGCCCTCACCCGCAAGGGGTTCGTGGTCGACACGATGGAGATTGCCGCGCCCTGGGCAGCCCTCCCCCGCATCTTCGACGAGGTGCGGGCAGCCATGCTGGCGGTGCCCCACGCCCGGGCCGCCACCTGCCACCTGTCGCACAGCTACCTCGACGGCGCGTGCCTGTACTTCACCTTCGCCGCCACTCCACCCGCGGAGGAGGTCGAGGCCACCTACGTGGCGCTGTGGGACGCCGGCCAGCGCGCCGTGCTCGCCGCCGGCGGCAACCTGTCGCATCACCACGGCGTCGGGCTCAACCGAGCACGGTTCATGCCCGAAGCGTTGGGTTCCGGCATGCAGGTGTTGGTCGCGCTGAAGCAGGCGCTCGATCCGACAGGCGTGCTCAACCCGGGCAAGATGGGGCTCCCGTCCCCGTACCAAGAGGTCCAGTGGCCATGAACACCCTCGATCGTCAGGCGTTGCTGCAGGGAGGCGCAGTGTGCCTCGTCTTCGCCATCCCGTTCGCCGTTGCCGCCCAGTGGGTTCCATTCCTCGTCATCCTCGCCGCAGCCGGTTTCGTCGTCGGCTCCGGCGTCGCCGCATGGGTGCAGCGCACCGGCTTCCCCTTGCTGCACGGCATGGTGTGCGCCGGCGCCACCTACCTGGCCGCGCAGGCGGTGTTCGTGGTGGTCAAGCTGTTCCGCGGGGGCGATGTGAACTGGTTCGGTGTGTTCTTCAACTTCACCGTCGCCCTCTTCGCCGGCGTGATCGGCGGCGGCCTTGGCAGCTCGCTGCAGAAGCGCGGCTTCGTGCCCTCCACCCAGCGTTCCCGATGAGGAGTCAGCAATGAGCATTCTGGTGGTCGACGTCGGCACGTCCGGTCTGCGCGCCGCCGTGGTGCGCGACTCGGGTGAGGTGCACGGCTTGCACGCCCGTCCGTTCCCTCCGCAGTCGCCGTTCCCCGGCCTGGTGGAGTTCGATGCGGTCGGCATGGCGGCCGCTGTGCTCGAAGTGGCGCATGCCGCGCTGGCCGACGCCGGCCCAGTGCAGGCAGTCGGCATCACCACCCAGCGAGCCAGCACCGTGGTGTGGAACCGGGCGACGGGTGAGCCCGTGGGGCCGGGCCTCGGCTGGCAAGACCTGCGCACCGTGCTCGACTGCATCACCGCCAAGGCCGAGCACGGGCTGGCACTCGCACCCAACCAGTCGGCCACCAAGGCCAAGTGGCTGCTCGACCAGTTCGACCCCACCCGCAGCGCCGACCTGTGCGTGGGCACGGTCGACACGTGGGTGGCGTGGGTGCTCAGCAAGGGCGCCGTTCATGTCACCGACCCATCGAACGCAGCCGTCACTGGTCTGCTGCTCCCCGACGCCTCCGGTTGGAACGAGCGGGCGTGCGCGGCCATGGGCGTACCCGTCGCCATGCTGCCGCAGGTGGTCGATACGTCGGGCGTGTTCGGCGAGGCATCGGCGTTGCCGGGCAGCCCGCCGATGGCCGCACTGGTGGGCGACCAGCAAGGCTCGCTCGTGGGCCAGAGCTGCGTGCGCCCTGGGCAGGCGAAGATCACATTCGGCACGGGCGGCATGCTCGATGTGTGCACCGACCGCGGCGCACCGAGCACCGGCAACCGCAGCGGCGCTGGCACGTTCCCCATCGTCGCCTGGCGCCACGGCGGGCAGCTCACGTGGGGCGTCGAGGCCATCATGCTCTCCGCCGGCACCAACGTGGAGTGGCTGGTGGCCGACCTCGGC
>DMQJ01000491.1:3565-7373 GCA_003455715.1 Acidimicrobiaceae bacterium
GCTGGTGGCCGACCTCGGCATCCTGCCCAACCCCGCAGCCAGCCACGACGTGGCCGAGCAGTGCGAGACGTCGGAGGGTGTCGTCTACGTGCCGGCGCTGATGGGCTTGGGCACTCCCTACTGGGACTACGGCGCCCGTGGCACGATGCTCGGCCTCACCCGTGGTAGCGGGCGTCCGCACATCACCCGTGCGGTGCTCGAAGGCGTTGCGCACCGCGGCACCGACTTGGTGGAAGCTGCCGAAGCCGACATCGGCCAGCACATCCCGGTGTTGCGCATCGATGGCGGCATGAGCCAGAACCCCACGTTCGTGCAAGCGCTCGCGAACGCCTCCGGGCGTCCCGTGGAAGTGTCGCGCCATGTCGAGGCCACCACCGTTGGTGCGGCCTACCTGGCGGGTATCGCTGTGGGCGTGTGGGGTGGGTTCGACGACATCGCTGCGGCGTGGAGTCCCGCCGCCAGGGTGGAGCCCTCCGGTACGCTCGACCGTGGTGTTTGGGCCACTGCGGTGGAACGGGCCCGAGGTTGGATTCCCGATCTGTCGGCCCTGGACTTCTAAAGTTGCTCTGCTCCCCTCCCGCCGGGAAAGCTGGAGGGGTTCATGTCGAAAGGATGAGCCCGAGTGGAAATCGAAGCAACGCACGCCGGCCTGGCCGGAGCGCGGCGAGTCGGCCGGAGGGGCCTGCTGGCCGCAGGTCTTGGTGGAGCGTCGGCGTCATTGCTGCCCGTGCTCCTGGGCCGCGCCGCTGCCACCACGCCCGATGACAGCACGCCGGATGAGAACACCACCACGACGGCACCGCCCAAGCGCCCGTCCGAGGCCGATGTTGCGCTGCTTGGCGCAGCTCAGCAGGTGGAACTCACGATGGTGGCGTTGTACGACGATGCCATCGCCGGGGTCACGGGCTGGAGCGACGAGGATGCGGTGGTGATGGTCGCCTTCCGCGAAGCGCACGAAGACAGCGCCGTCGCCATCAGCGCCCTGCTCGGCCGCCAGGCACCCAACGCCCGCTCCGAGAGCCTCTACAGCGCTCTTGCTCCTTCCTTCGTCGGCGGTCGCGACGACGTGGTCGCCAAGGCATGGGAAGCCGAGTCGGCAGCGGTGGCAACTCACGGTGAGCTCCTCGGCAGCCTCCAGGGCTTCAACGGTGCCACGCTCATCGCCGCCATCCAGATGGCCGAAGCCCGCCACTGCACCGTCCTCGCCGATCTCCTCGGCACCGACGACACCGCCCTCCTCCTCGTCGACGACGAGGCCGACCCCCTCGAAGTGAACGGGTGAGCCCAATGAACGAGCCCACGTCGTCCCCTGCTGTCATCGGCCGTCGCAACTTGCTACGCGCCGGCGCCCTCACCGTTGGCGCCGCAGCCCTGCTCGCCGCCTGCGGGTCGGAGGAAACTGGCGAAGTCGCCACCGTCGGTAACGGTGCACCCAACCCCGACCTCGAGACCGGCACGGTCAACAACGCCGTGCGTCTGCGCACCGCCGCCTCGGTCGAGAACACCATCGCCAACGCCTACGCCACCGTGCTCGAGCTCGGGTTGCTCTCGGGTTCGAGCGCGCTGTACCCCAACTTGGGCGATCAGACCGCCAACGTCACGCTCTTCGCCGAGCACCACACTGCGGCTGCTGCGGCCTACAACGAGCTGGCTGTCGCCGCTGGTGGCCAGGCCTGGGAGTGCGGCAACCCCCGCTTCGACTCCGTGTTCGTCGCCGCGATCTTCTCGCGCATCACCGAGGGCGTGGAGGCCACCGACACCGCTTCGGCCATTCCGGCCAGCGACGACCCGGTGCGCGATGTGGCCACCATGGTGCACGCGCTCGAGAGCCTCAGCGCCGCCACGGCCCAGGCCCTCGTGGGCCAGGTCACCGAGCCGGCACAGCGCAAGGCCGCCATGGAGGTGGGCGTGCGCTCCGGTCGCCAGGCAGCGATGATGGCCCTGCAGATCAACCCCGGCGGCTACGTGCCGGGTGAGGTCACCGAGCAGGACGGCCTGCCCATTCCCGTTGCCGTGCCCACGGTCTTCGGTTCGGTCGGCGGCATCCTCTGGGTCGGCGGCGCTGGCGACGAGAACGGCGTGCGCATGCGCTCCACGTTCGAGACGCCGAGCTTCAACTCGATGGTGTACGACTTCACCGAGTACGGCGAGTGCGCGCCCGCTGAGGGCTGACGCTTCTCTCGCACCCCTACACTGCTGCCGACGGTGAGTCGGCCGGGTGACCGCGGCATGGCATTGCGACCATGTCGAGGAAAGTCGGGACTCCACAGAGCAGAGTGCTGGCGCGAGCCAGGTCGGGGCGACCTGACGGACAGTGCAACAGAGAGAGACCGCCGATGGGCCGGCTTGCCGGCCACAGGTAAGGGTGCAACGGTGCGGTAAGAGCGCACCAGCGTGTGCGGCGACGTACACGGCTCGGTAAACCCCACTCGGAGCAAGGCCAAGCAGAACGTACGGGCGGCTCGTCCGCCGGTTCGCCGGCAGCGTTCGGGTAGGCCGCCTAGAGGGATGGTCACCCGTTCACCTTCGGGTGAACGACAGAATCCCGCTTACAGGCCGACTCACCGTCGCTACACCGCTCTCGGGCGCGTCGCGGCCGTGCAGCGGGTGAGGGATAGGTTGGCCTCGTGGCTGAGTCGCCGATCACCGCTGCCGAACTGGCGCGCATGTCGCCCCAGGAACGCGCCGATGCGGTCAACAAGTCGGTCGTCCGCGACCTTCGCGAGGTGAGCGACGAGTTCCGTTCCGAGATCCGTGAGACATCGCTCCGACTGGGTGCGCAGCGACGCGCTCGTGCCTGACCCCATCGTCCGATCCACCGACCAGTCTTCGCAGAGCCAACGAACGGCTGAATCCCGTTGTCGCCGTACTCACCGTTACCATCGGCAGCGTGGCAATCGCCCCTCTCCGCCTGGCGCGCTGGTACTTCGGAGCACAGGCCGTAGCAGGCAGCGCTTGGTGGATCGCCGTGGCACTCAACGCGGATGTCCGTCGGCTCACCCTCGGAACATGGCCGATCTGGCCATGGGCAATTGCCGACGTGCTCCTGTTCGTCGGAGCCTCGGCCTGGGCAAGCATTCGATCATCGAGGCGTGCGGCATGGACCGCCGCCGGTTGGAGCGTCATCGTCACCGGAGCGCTTGCTGTCTCTGCAACGGCGTGGCGCACGCATGGGTGGGGCGCCGCTGGCATGGTGGTGGCCAGCGTGGGCTCGCTCGTCGCCGCCGCAGTGTTCCAGTTCGGTCGTCTCCCGACGGCGTGGTTCTTCATCGGGCCGTTCCGGTTCCGCCCGGCCGCCGATCGATCGGTAGGTGGCCACGTGCGCCGCAGCCTCGCCCAACTCGTGCTGTTCTGGTCGTTCTTCCTCATCGCCCTCCCTGCCCTTGCGCAGTGGGTCGAACGAAGGTGGCGGATCGACGCCCCATGGCTGGCGAACAGTTCCGTGCGGTGGGCTGGTGTCGGCGTGTTCGCCGTCGCCAGCGCCGCGGGGCTGTGGTCGTGCCTCACCATGGCGGTGCATGGGCGGGGCACGCCGCTGCCTGCCGCCACGGCCACCCGCCTCGTGGTGGCCGGACCCTACCGGTGGGTGCGGAACCCGATGGCGGTTGCCGGCGCGCTGCAGACGATTGGCATCGGCGCCTGGTTCGGCTCGTGGTCGGTGGCGGTGCTGGCACTGGCGGGTGGGGGGGGGTGGGACGGGGGGCGTCCCCCCCGCGGGGGGGGGGGGGGGGGGGGGGCGCGGAACTGCGCGGGGGGGGGGGGGGGGGGGTTGTTTCGGGGGGGTGGGTGTGGGTGGCGCTTTGTGTTG
>DMQJ01000506.1 GCA_003455715.1 Acidimicrobiaceae bacterium
GCCCACCTCGAGCAGGCGATCGAGCTCGACACCGCGGCAGCGCGCGAACTACCGCCCGGCCCGGTGTTGCTGTGCGCCACCACGATGCGCACCGGCTGGTCCATCACCGTGGCGTCGGCGTTGCTGGCCGAAGCGGGCTGTGGGGCAGTGATGCCGCTCGTGGTGCACCGACTGCCATAGAGGTGCGTCGCTACTCCGCAGCGGCGTTCAGCGGCGCCCGGCCAACCAGGCGCCCACGAGGGTGACGGCACAGCCGACAACGCTCAGCACGGCAACGGCCTCGTTGCGCACGAGGGCACCGAGCAGCAGCGACACCACCGGGATGAGGTACACGCTGGCCGACGCCCGGCTGCTGCCCAGGCGCCCAGCGTTGTCGGCCATCGCCACGTATGCCAACGCGGTGCCCAACACGCCGAGGCCCACCATGGCCAGCACCGGCTTCCACGCCAGGTGCACGTCGCCCAGTTCGGGCACGGCGAACGGGGCGGTGAGCACCAATGCAACGGCCTGCGTGCGCCACAGCACGGGCAGGCTGCCGTAACGCTGCTGCAGCGGCACCGCCACGTTGAGGGCGAAGCCGTAGAACACGAGCGCCGCGAAGATCATGGCGATACCGCCCAGCGAGTTGCCGCCCTCGTCGGCGGTGGGCAGGGCGATGAGCACCACGCCAGCCACCCCGAGCGCCAGGCCGAGGAGCCGCGTTCGATGGGGAAGTTGGCGGGCCATGGCGGCCGCCACCGTGGTGACGAAGATGGGCGTCGCACCGTTGAGCATGCCGGTGACACTCGACGACACGTGCTGCTCGGCGAACGGGAACAGCGACAGCGGGATGGCCATCCAGATGGTGCCAAGGAGCAGGATGCGCCATCGGTCGGCGCCGACGATGCGGGTGCGGCGAGCCGCGGGAACGAGCCCGAGGGTGAGGAACCCGAGCCCCACCCGCAGCGGGGTGATCACCGCGGCCGGGAAACCCTCCAAGGCTTCGGCGATGAAGAAGAACGACGTCCCCCACACCACCCCGGGCAGCGCCCACCGCGCCCAGTCGGCCGAACTCATCGACGTCGAGTCGGCCGATGGAGTTGGGGCAGCCGTCGTCGTCACTTCCGTGAGGCTACGGCCCTCCACCCCACCCCACCCCCTCATTTGTCGGCGCAGGCACCGCACCCCACGCGGTCTCAGCGCCAACTTTGGGTTGCGCGCGGCGAGGCACCGTGAATGTTGGCGCAGGCACCGCACCCCGTGCGGTCTCAACGCCAACTTTGGGGGGGAAGAGGGGGTTAGCGGCGGAGGAAGGTGCGCAGGCGCGAGTCGGGTTCGGGGCGGGCACCGAGGTGCTCGATGACCCAGGCGGAGATGCGGGTGGCGAAGCGGGCCGCTTCCACCGGGTCGCCGTGTTCGAGGTAATGGGCCAGGAACCCACCGGCGAACGAGTCGCCCGCACCCGTGGCGTCGACCAGGTTGTTGGTGGCCGGAGGGATGAGCGTGGCGCTGCCGTCGTGGTACACGAGCGAGCCGTCGGCGTCGAGCTTCAACATCACGAGAGCCCCGGGGTACAGCTCGGCGAGCGCGGCGGCAATGTCTTCGGGCTCCGTGAGGCCGCCGGTGAGCATCGAGCCCTCCTCCTTGTTGGGGAGGAGGATGTCGATGCCGAGGTCTTGGGTGACGGCCAGAAAGTGCTGCACCCCCATCTCACCGATCATCTGGAACGAGCCCGGGTCGAACGACAGGGTGGCCCCGCTCTGTTGGGCCAGCAGGGCCGCTGCCCTCGCTGCGGCGCGCGGCGGGTCGACGAAGAAGCTCCACGCCGTCATGTGCAGATGGCGGCAGTGGCGGATGATGTCGCGCGGCAGTTCCTGCGGCAGGAGGTAGAAGTCGGCACCGTGGCCCGACACCATGGAGCGTTCGCCCGTGTGATCCACGAACACGGCCACCGAACCGGTGAGGTGCGCGTCGGTCTCCACGAAGTGCGCGCCGACGCCCTCCTTGGCGAGGTCTTCCTGCGCCAGTTGGCCGAACCGGTCGCGGCCGATCTTGCCGACGAAGTCGGTGGGTTGGCCAGCGCGGGTGGCCCACACCGCCACGTTGGCGGCGCTTCCGCCAGGGGTGAGCATCACCTCGCCGAACGTGTCGCCACCTCGCAACAACTCGCTGTTGGTGCGGATGAGCACATCCCAGGCGAAGTCGCCGATGACGCACATCGGGCCGGGGTTGCTGGGTGCGGGCACGGCGGGCACGCAGGGCACGGTAACGGTGCTAGTCGAGCGACCGCAACAGTGCCTCACCCCGAGGCGACAAGCGGTAGCCCGTGTCGAGGCTCTCGGTGAGGCCCATCTCCTTCAGCGCGCGCACCTTCACCTTGAAGGCTTGGCGCTCGTAGCCGGCTCGCCGCGCCAGCGCAGTGCTCACCACACCCGGGTACTTGGCGATGAGCTGCAGCGTGGTACGCGTCCAGGGGGCGCCGCTCGCACGACGGTCGAGGCGCTCAAGCTTGCTGCGCAACTCGGCCAGCGTGTCGTCGTCGAGTGCATCGTCGGCGCGGCGGGCGATGCGGTCGTCGGGGCCCACATAGCGCAGCTCCACTCGCCAGACGACCGTGTCGTCGGCAGGGTCGCCGAGGCGATCGCGCAACGCTGCCAGATCGGGCGCCCCGGTGCGTCGAGCATCGTCGGCGGTGATGGTGCCCACCTCCACCTGGCGCACGTCGGTGGCCTCCAACAACATCTCTGCGACCCGATAGCGCCCGCCCGTGCGCGCCTGCGGGCGGGTCCAGGTGCGGAAGGTGAGCGTGATGGAGCCGTCGGCCAGCCCCGGCCAGGCATCGGCGGAGAACAGCATGGGAGCGACCCTACGTTGTCGCCTTGGCCGAGGTGGACGACGCGCTCGCGGTGGCGGCCACCACGCCGAGGCCGATGAACACGGTGCCGGCCACCCAACGCCGAACGAACGGCAGGGCACGGCCTCGCAGCAGCAGCCCGCGCAAGCTGCTGGCGACGAGCGAGTAGGTGCCGTCGGTGCAGAACCCGATGAGCACGAAGACCACGCCGAGCACCAGTGCCTGCAGGCCCGGCCGCCCGTCTTCGGGGTGGATGAACGTGGGCAGGTACGACAGGAAGAACAGCGCCACCTTCGGGTTGAGCACGTTCACGACGATGCCCTGCCTGAACGCCTTGCGCGGGTCGACAGTCTGCTGGTCGGGGTCGATCGGGTCGACCCGGGTGACCAGCGTGCGAACGCCGACGAAGATGAGGTAGCCGGCCCCGAGCCACTTCACCGCATTGAACGCAGCCTGCGATGTGCTGATGACGGCCGTGAGCCCTGCGGCCGCGAGGAGCGCATGCGACAGGTTGCCGAGGGTGAGGCCGCTCACCGCGGCCATGCCCGCAGAGCGGCCGTCGCTGACGCTGCGGTTGACGATGTAGAGCACCGCCGGCCCGGGGATGATGAGCAGAATGAACGACGCCGCGGCAAAGGCGGCAATGGTGGAGGCGCTCGGCACGGTGGCGAACGCTACCGGTCAGACGCCTACCTGAACGGGTGCATTCGGAGGCCCATCGGCGATCAGATCACGGAGCAGCGCGCCGAGGCGTCGGGGCACGAACGGCAGACCGTCGGCGATGTCGGCCACCGGCCACCACCGCACCTCGAACAAGCACTCGCGGTGCAGTTCCTCCCATGACAGCCGTGGTTGCGGCTCGAACCACTCGGTGCGCACGAGGTGGATCTGCTCACGCTGGCCATCCCACTTACCGTCGATGAACGGGATGACGTGCAGCCTGTCCCATACGTGCGGGCCGATGGCCGCGTCGTGCAGGCCGGCTTCCTCCGCCAGTTCTCGCCGCAGCGCGTCGGCGGCCGATTCGCCGGGCTCCAACCCGCCGCCCGGCAGTGCCCAGCGTGTGCCATCGGGAAACTCGAAGCGCACCAGCAGCACCTCGTGGCTCGGTGTGAGCACGATGGCGCGAGCCGCCTCGCGGATGCGCAGCCCGTCGGTGGACGGCTGCTGGGCGTTGTCGCTCACTCCGAGGGACGCTCGTTGAGGCCGTCGTTGAACGTGCGGTACATCTCGTAGATGTCTTTGCACTTCTCGCACAACGGCAACTGCTTCGGGTCGCGTGACGGCACCCACACGTGGCCGCACAGTGCCTCCAGCGGGGTGCCGTAGATGCGGGCCTCCAACACTTTGGCAGCGGCATTCTCGCCTGGCTTGGTCTTGACGATGTGCGCCGACGTGGGTTCACCCGGCTCGGGCACCTGCTCGGTGTCGGGGATGGTCTCGGCTGGCTTGATGGCCGGGGCAAGCGTGCTCACATCCGACAGTCAACCACAGCACCAGTCGCCGCTACCATGGCGCCGATGCCGCTGTACGAGTTCCGCTGCCGTGAATGCGACGACACCTTCGAGGTGCGCCGCCCAATGAGCCAGGCCAGCGAGCCGGCCACGTGCCCGCAGGGGCACGACGGCGCCGTGCGTCTGCTGTCGGTGTTCGCCAGCGTGGGCGGCGGGGCCGCATCGTCGGCCACTGCACCCGCTCCTCGGCCCTCCGGTGGTGGCTGCGGCGGCGGCTGCGCCTGCCCCCCCTAGCGAGGCGGTTCCCCGCGCACACTGCGAGCGAGAGCGGTCAGTAGGCGGCT
>DMQJ01000134.1 GCA_003455715.1 Acidimicrobiaceae bacterium
GGCACGCGTGCAGTGGGTGGGGGAGCGGGCGCGTCGGCGGCCGCTGTGGCGGCCACTGCCTGCAGCCACCGACTTGGCTCGCTCGCTCGCCCATTGCGTTGCGCGGCCGCGCTGAGCACCAGTTGATGGCTCGCGCGCGTGATGGCGACGTACAGCAGGCGCGCTTCCTCGGCCATCTGCGCTGGCGATGCCGCCGATGCGTGCGGCACCAACCCTTCCTCCACCCCAGCCACGAACACGCCCCACCACTCGCGCCCTTTGGCGGCATGAAACGTGAGCACAGCGACGGCAGCCTGCCCGCCCGTGTCGTCGAGGTCGTCGAACGGGCTGTGCGAGTCGATCCATGCCCGAAAGCCACCGACTTCACCGGAAGCCAGGAAGCGATCGGCCTCCTCGGCAACCCGGCGGCGAAGTGGGTCGGCGTGGTCGAATTGCTCGTCGGCCCACACCGCGAGCGCCTCGCGCGACATCGTGCGGACTGCCTCGCGCACCACGAGGTCGAGGGGGCTGCGGCCGGCAGCGCGTTCGGTGGCAACGCCAGCGGCGCGTAGCGCGGCGTCGATTGCGGCCACCTGTTCGTTGGTGCGCGCCAGCACGGCAAGATCGCTCGGGCTGCGGTGGCGCAGCAGCGTGCTCACCCGCAGGGCAATCTCGGCGGCCTCGCGATGTTCGTCGGCGATGCGCATCACTTCCACGGCAGCCGCGTCGGGCCGACTGCTCGCCGAGTCGTCGGCCTGCCCTGCTGCGTGCAGCGCTGCTGCCCCAGCGCGAACCACCTGAGGGCTGCATCGATGGTTGGTGGCCAGGCGCACCACGGTGACCCCCGGAACATGACGGTCGACCTCCTCGAGCACGCTCGGGTCGGCTCCGTTCCAGCCGTAGATGGCTTGCCGCGGATCGCCCACCAGGCACAGATCGGCCCGGCCGCCACGTAACGCCTCCAGCATCCGGTGCTGGAGCGGGTTGAGGTCTTGGGCTTCGTCGACGAACAGGTGACGGAATCGCCAGCGAACCGCTGCCGCCCACTCGCCGTCGGACTCGAACGCGTTCAGCACACCATGCAGCAGGTCGTCGAAGTCGACCACCCCGCGTCGGCGCTTCAGCGCTTCGTACGCTGCGACCACCTCGGCGAACCGGCCGGGTGGCACCGTTCCGCGCCGTCGGGATTGCCGAATTGCTCGGTCGTAGTCGGAAGCGGCAACGAGCCGCGCTCTCGACCAGTCGATGTCGGCCATCACGGCGGTCGGTTCTGCCCGCAGCCGGACCTCGGTGAGCACCTCGCGGAGCAACCTCAGCCGGTCGTCGGCGACCCGTGGCGGCGCACTGTTGGCCGCCATTGCGCGGTCGCGCAACAGCCGGAGCGCCACGGAGTGGAACGTGCCCGCCTCCACAGGGTCGCGCAGGTCGAGTCGCCGCAGACGGCGGCGGAGTTCCGACGCCGCATCGCGCGTGAACGTGAGCGCGAGGACATGCCGAGCCGCGGCGTCGTCGGTTGCTACTCGATACGCGATTCGTCGCGTGAGCACGGTGGTCTTGCCGGAGCCGGCGGCTGCGATCACTGCGATGGGCGATGCCGGTGACGCAACGGCCTCTCGTTGCGACGCGTCGAGGCCGCGCAGCAACGGGTGATCGGTCATGGCGGCCACGATACGGGACACGTGCCGGGCGCCGTACCGCTCGCCAAATCTGGGCTGCACTAATGTGCCGCGTATGCCGTACCCGAAGAAGAATCTCAACGCCAATGAGACCATTGCCCTCGACATGCACCCGCACTGGTGGTACTTCGCCGAGCCCGCCGGCTCGCTGTTCGGTAGCGTCGTTCTCGGCATCATCCTGCTGACCCAGACCGAGAGTGGCTCCGATACGCGGAAGTACCTCGGAATGGCGGTGGTGGCGCTCATGGTGGCCACTGCGCTGTGGCTCGTCGGCCGGTATCTCAAGTGGATCACCACCAACTTCGTCATCACCTCGCAGCGGCTCATCTTCCGCAACGGGGTGATTGCCAAGAGCGGTGTCGAGATTCCGCTCGAGCGCATCAACAACGTCAACTTCAGTCAGGGTGTGTTCGAACGCATGCTGGGTGCGGGCGATCTGCTCATCGAGTCGGGTGGCCAAGATGGCCAGAGCCGGTTCACCGATGTGCGTCGGCCCGACAAGGTGCAGAACCTGGTGCACGCCCAGATCGACGCCATCCACTCGCGTCGCACCGGCGCACCGGCGGCAGCATCGTCGGGCACCACCGATGTCACCGAACAGCTCGAGCGGTTGGAGGGTTTGCTCGATCGCGGCACCATCACGCTCGAGGAGTTCGAGACGCAGAAGCGCCGCCTGCTCGAAGGCTGAGGCTCGCCCCTAAGGCAGGCCTGCTCGGCCCACGGGCACCTCGGTCACCATCACCCTGCCGGTGCGGTTCGCTGAGGCGATGTCGGGGTTCGACGACTCGGCAGTGAGCATGAACAGGTGCCTGCCATCGGGCCCACCGAGCATGCACGCGAAGCACGGTTGGCCAGTGTCGACCACGTCGAGCACCTCACCGCCTTCGCGTACACGGATGCACCGCGGGCCGCTGGCATCGGCCAGCCAGACGGCACCATCGGCGTCGAGGCTGATGCCATCGGGGGTTGCGCGGCCGAGGTCGGCCCACACCCGTTGGTTCGACAGTGTTCCATCGACAGCGACGTCGAACGCGGTGAGTCGACGGCCAAGGCTTTCGGCGACGATGAGGGTTCGCCCGTCAGGGGTGATGACGGAGCCGTTCGGAAAGCGCAACCCGGTGGCCGCTGTGCGCACCGTTCCGTCGGGGTCGACGCAGGCGAGGGTTGCTCCCTCGTAGCTGGCGAGTGCTCCGGCGAAGTCGCCCGACTCGACGGCTGCGTGGAGGTCGAAGCCGAAGTTGCCGACGTAGGCCCGGCCCTGGGCATCGACCACCATGTCGTTGCAGTGGAAGGTGGCGACCTCGCCGAGGTCGGCATGCACCACCAGTACGTCGCCCTCCAGTCGAAGCACCTGTCGGGCGGTCATGGCGACGATGAGCATCCGGCCGTCGGGCAGCCAGCCGAGGCCGCTCGGCTGATCGTCGATGACCAGTTTGGTGCTGACGGTGCCGTCGAGGTCGACCGTCTTGACCGCATGGTCGTAGAAGTCGCTGAACCACAACGAGCCGCGGTGCCACCGCGGGCCCTCCCCGAAGTACAGGCCATCGGCCAGCAGTTCCACGGTCATCGCCCCTCGGCCTCCCTCGCCTCGTCGTCTTCGACAATGGTGGCGCCGTCGACCGCGTGCACTACCCATCCATCGGTCAGCGCTCCCGGCTGTGTCAGCGCCACCACACAACCTCCGAACCCGCCACCGGTCATGCGGGCACCCCACACGCCGGGCGTCGCGCACAGTTGCTGCACCGCCGCGTCCATGACTGGCGTCGATGTCTCGTACAGGTCGCGCAGGCTGTTGTGGCTCGCCACCATCAGGTGCCCCGCGGCGCTGAGGTCGCCATTGCGCAACGCGGCAGCGAAGTCGAGCACGCGCTGATTCTCGGCCACCACGTGCATCGCTCGCTTCCGAACGACGGGGTCGTCGATGCTCGCAGCCTCAGCCGACGACGCGCTACGCAGCGGGCCGATCTGCTGCTCGGCTGCCGCGCACTCGTGCACCCGATCCGTGTATGCCGAGCCCACCAACGTGCGGTGGGCGATGAACATCACCACCACTTCGGCATCGTCGGGGAGGGGCACCGGTTCGATGGTGAGGGCGCCGCAATCCATCAGCAGGGCATGGCCCGCTACTCCGCCGGCGATGCTGAACTGGTCCATGATGCCCGTGGGGACGCCGCTGGACCGGTTCTCGGCGCGCTGGGTGAGTTGTGCCAACTCAACGACGGTGCCCTCGAAGCCAAGGGCGAGCGCTACCGCCACCTCGAGCGCATGGCTACTCGACATGCCACCGCCGATCGGAATGGTGGTGGTGACCTGGCCGCGAATGCCGTGCGACGGCGCCATCTCGCTCACCACCCCAGCCACATACCGGCCCCAATGCGGCGAAACACTCGTGGGGTCGTCGACCCGCAGCGGCAGCGACACGGGATCGGGCTCGTCGGCTGAGGTGAGCTCCACTCGCTCGGCCGGTTGAAAGCGAATCTCGGTCCAGCGGTCGACGGCCATGGGGAAGACCAGCCCGCCGGTGTAGTCGGTGTGATCGCCGATGAGGTTGACGCGTCCGGGGGCGCGGGCGATTCGATGGCCAGTCGGGGCAGTGCTCATGCCAGGCCGAGTGCGGCGGAGAACTTCGCCAGCGACTCGAGGTCGAACGGGGCGCGCAGCGCGATGTTGACCTGGTCGGCCCCTGCGGCGACGTACTGACCGATGCGGTCGATGATCTCGTCGTCGCTGCCGCTGAGCACGCCTGGCTTCACCAGCGGTGCAATGTTGCCGAACTGTTGCACCAGGCTCTCCTCGGTGAACGCGAGGCCCACGTTCACCGCGCGCCGAATCTCCTTCGGGTCGCGGCCCACCGTGGCGCAGTGCTCGTCGAGGACTGCAACCTTGTGGGCGAACGCTTCCGGACTGATGAAGGGAACGTTCCAGCCGTCGGCATAGCGTGCCGCGATCTTCAGCGTGCGCTTCTCGCCGCCACCGCCGATCCAGATGGGGAGCTTGGCCTGAATGGGGCGCGGTTCGTTACGGGCTTCCGTGACGGTGAAGTGGCGACCCTCGAAGGTGGTCACGTCGTCGTGCAACAGACCGCGCAACACCTGGATGCCCTCTTCCAGTTGGTCCATGCGTTCCTTCACTGCGGGGAAGGGGATGCCGTACGCGTCGTACTCCACCTGCGCCCAACCTGCGCCGATGCCCATGTGGGCGCGGCCGCCACTGAGTTGATCGATGGCCGTGATGGCCTTGGCGAGTACGGCGGGGTGGCGGTAGCCGATGCTGTAGACGAGGCAGCCGCACTGCACCTTGGTGGTGGTGCAGGCGAGCGCAGCGTGCATGGCAACGGCTTCCAGGCATGCCGCGTCGTCGGGCTTTCCCGTGGCGCCGTAGAAGTGATCCCACACGCTGATCCAGCCAAAGCCGAGATCTTCCACCCTGCGCCAGACGGATCGCAGTTCGTCGGCGGTGGTGTGCTGCAAGCCGATGTGAACACCAAACAGAGTCATGGCCGGAGGGTAGCGTGCGGCCCATGCCGCGCATCGCAGTCAACACCGGGATCGAGATCGAGTACGACACCTTTGGCGACCCCACCCATCCGCCGCTGCTCCTCGTGATGGGGTTCACCGCGCAGATGACCCTGTGGGACGAACGGTTCTGCCAGCAACTCGCCGACGGCGGACGTTTCGTCATTCGCTTCGACAACCGCGACTGCGGGTTGAGTTCGAAGCTCGATGGGGTGGAGGTCGATATGGCGGCGTTGATGGCGGCAGCGTTCTCCGGAGCGCCCGTCGGCGATGTGCCCTACACGCTGTCGCACATGGCCGACGACGCATTCGGCCTGCTCACTGCGATGGGCATCGAGAAGGCCCACATCATGGGCGCCTCGATGGGAGGGATGATCGTGCAGACGATGGCCATCGAGCACCCCGAGCGGGTGCTCAGCATGACCTCGGTGATGAGCACCACCGGCGAGATGGAGTACGGCCAGGCCGACCCCGAGGTGCTCGGTGTGCTCATCGCCCCGCCGCCGGCCGACCGCCAGGAGTTCATCGATGCGGCGCCGCGGTACCGGGTGTTCGCCTCCAAGAAGTACTACGACGAGGCGGAAGCCAAGACCCGTGCGGCTCGCGACTACGACCGCTCGTACTACCCGGAGGGTGCGAGCAGGCAGATGGCCGCCATCGCGGCCAGCGGCAGCCGGGCCGACGGACTCCGTGCGCTCGACGTGCCCACGTTGGTCATCCACGGGCGCGACGACACGCTCATTGCTCCCAGCGGTGGGCTGCGCACTGCAGAGTTGGTACCCGGCTCGGTGCTGTTGTTCCTCAGCGACATGGGCCACGACATGCCACAGCAGTTGTGGCCGGTGATGGTGAGCGCCATCCTCACCCACACGGCGCGCTGACGACGTGTGCCCGACCCGCCGCCACCCACCCGAGTGAGCCGCCACCCACCCGAGTGAGCCGCCACCCACCCGAGTGAGCCGCCACCCACCCGAGTGAGACGCCGCACCGGAGTGCGTACTCGCACCCCGGGAGGCGAGTGTGTACTCGGTTGAGGGAGTCAGCTGTGTGGCGGGAAGTGGGCAGTCCGGGGCTGGACTGGTCGACCTGGCCGCGCTCGGGCAGGGGGTCAGGGTGGTGGTGGCTCGGGTGGGAGCGGAAACAGCCGCGCGTAGTAGAACGGCGGGCTATGGCAGGACCTCTCTCCGGATACCGCATCATCGAAATCGCCGGCATCGGCCCCGGCCCGTTCGCAGCGATGCTGCTCAGCGACATGGGCGCGGAAGTCATCCGTGTCGAACGAGCCCAAAGCGTTCGTGGCCCAGCCCCCGACACCCCCCACTTCGACGTCATGCAGCGCGGTCGCCGCAACGTCGCACTCGACCTGAAGCACCCCGATGGTGTCGCCACCCTGCTCGATCTGGTGGAGCAGGCCGATGCGCTCATCGAGGGCTTCCGCCCCGGGGTCATGGAGCGTCTCGGCGTCGGCCCCGACGTGTGTCTCGCCCGTAACCCGAAGCTGGTCTTCGGCCGGATGACCGGGTGGGGTCAGGAAGGCCCTTATGCCCAAGCGGCGGGGCACGACATCAACTACATCGCACTCGCCGGCGCCCTCGCTCACATCGGTCGCGTTGGTGAGGCGCCCGTCCCGCCGCTCAACCTCGTGGGCGACTTCGGTGGCGGGGGCATGTTCCTCGCGTACGGCGTGGTGTGTGCCCTGCTGGAGGCCCAGCGCAGCGGCCAGGGCCAGGTGGTCGACACGGCCATGGTCGACGGTGCTGCCGTGCTCATGAGCATGTTCTGGGCGTTCAAGAACGTCGGCATGCACGACGAGAACAAGCCGGGTACCAACCTTCTCGACACCGGTGCTCACTTCTACGACGTGTTCGAGTGCGCCGACGGCAAGTACATCTCGCTGGGCTCCATCGAACCGCAGTTCTACGCCGAGCTGCTGCAGCGAACGGGCCTCGAGGGCGATCCCGAGTTCGCCCAGCAGATGAACCGTGAGATGTGGCCCCACCTCAAGAACCGCTTGCGCGACGTCTTCCGCACCCGCACCCAGGCCGAGTGGTGCGCCGAGATGGAGACCACCGACGTCTGCTTCGCTCCCGTGCTCACCATGAGCGAAGCGGCGGCGCACCCGCACAACGTGTCTCGAGGCACCTTCATCGAGGTGGCAGGCGTTCCCCAACCCGCGCCGGCGCCGCGGTTTTCTCGCACTGTGCCTGAGGTGAGCATGCCGCCGTCGCATCCGGGGCAGCACTCACGCGAAGTGCTGGCAGACTGGGGCCTCGCTGCCGATCGCATCGAGGCGCTGCTTGCCAGCGGTGCGGTGAAGGACGCATAACCCCTCACTCCGATTCCCCGAAAGGCCTGTATGGGCACCCTTGTCTGCTTTCACGCCCACCCCGACGACGAGAGCATCAGCACCGGTGGCTCGATGGCCCGAGCGGTCGCGGAAGGCCATCGTGTCGTACTGGTGGTGGCGACCAACGGCGACCATGGTGAGGCGCCCGACGATCTCGCCCCTGGGGAGACACTGGTCGATCGTCGTCGAGCGGAGACCGCTGCATCGGCAGCGGTGCTGGGTGTCCATCGCCTGGAATGGCTGGGCTACGCCGACAGTGGCATGACCGGCTGGGCGCAGAACGATCACGAGCACTCGTTCCTGCAGGCACCGCTCGATGAAGCCGCGGAGAAGCTGGCGACCATCTTGCGCGAGGAGGCCGCCGACGTGCTCACCGTCTACGACTGGCACGGCAACTATGGCCATCCCGACCACATCAAGGTGCACACGGTGGGTCATCGCGCAGCCGAGCTGGCCGGCACGCCGCGCGTGTTCGAATCGACCATGAACCGCGACCAGATGAAACAGCTCTTCGCCGCAGCCCGTGAGGCCGGCGATGCGCCATCGCCTGGCGACGACGACTGGGATCCCGACGGCCCGGCCGACGACGGCAACCCCTTCGGCACTCCCGAGGCCGAACTCACTCACCGCGTCGACGTGAGTGCGTTCGTGGCCCAGAAGCGGGCATCCATCCGCTGCCATGCCAGCCAGGTCACCGACGCAGGGTTCTTCAGCAACATGCCCGACGAACCGTTCGCAATGGCCTTCGGCGTGGAGTGGTTCATCGAGCGCGGGGCAACCCACCCGTTGCGTGACGGGTGGCTGTTCGAATGAGCCGGGTGTACCTCGTTCGTCATGGCCGAGCCGCCGCTGGCTGGAACACCGACCCCGACCCTGGCCTTGATGCTGTCGGACGGGAGCAGGCCGCTGCAATGTCCGAACGGCTGGCGCCGCTCGGACCGCTCCAGGTGGTGAGCAGCCCGCTGCTTCGTTGCCGAGAGACGGCGGCAGTGCTGTGTGCGAAGTGGAACATCGAGGCTCGTGTGGAACCCGCCGTGGCGGAGATTCCGTCGCCCGACGGTGTGGCCATGGCTGACCGGGTGGAGTGGCTCCGCGAGGCGATGCGCGGCACGTGGTCGGCGCTCGGCCCGCGCTACACGTCGTTCCGTGACGGTGTGGTGGCTGCGGTGGCGCAGATGCCAGCCGACACCGTGGTGAGCAGCCACTTCATCGCCATCAACGCGGTCATTGGCGCCGCGCTCGGCGATGATCGGCTGGTGATTCGCAGCCTCGACAACTGCTCGGTGACCGTCGTCGACGTGGTCGACGGGAGGCTGGAGTTGGTCGAGGGCGGGCACGAGGCCGACACACTCATTCGGTGATCTGCTCGGTCGCGCATCGTGGTGCCGTGCCGATCGAGTCGGTCGCTGCAAGACTTGCCCGCATGACTCCGACGAGGGTGATGTCTGCGTGTGCGATCGCTGTGCTGTTCGGCGTTGCTGCTGGCGCCTGTAGCGACTCCGAAGACGGTGCTGCCACCACGCCGCCACCCACGGCATCCACCTCGCCGCCCACCACGATTGCCACGACCACCTCGTCGTCGACCACCAGTACCACGAGCACGAGCACTACCAGTACGAGCACCACCACGACGCTCGTTGCGGTCGAGGGGCTCGATCTTGCAGCCGACGGTCTTGGCGACGCACTCTTCGGCGCCGACGCCGACGGAGTGGTCGACTATGTGGGAGCCATCCTCGGGCCACCCACGTTCGATACCGACTGGAGCGACCCGTTCAGCCTGGGGGCAGCGTGCCCCGGCACCGAGGTGAGGTTCGTCGGCTGGAACGACCTGTCGCTGTTCTTCACCGACGACTCCGGCTATGCGTCGGGTCTTCGCCATTTCGCGTCGTACACGTACGGGCCAGCATTCGGCCCGACGATGAACCCCTACGGTCTGGTCACGGCCGAAGGGGTGGGCGTGGGTTCGTCGCTCGACGACCTGCAGGCCGCCTTCCCGGACGGGGCGTTCAACCCCGGCGACGAGTTGTTCGGGCCTACCTTCTTTGCCGCCGATGGCCTGTTCGTCTTCCTCGAAGAGCGCGACAGCGTGCTGGTGGCCGCCTCGTTCCTGGGCGGTCAGGGGTGCGGCGAGTAACGTCGTCGTGATGTCTGCTGCGCTGCTCGCCGACGGGCTGGCCACCACTCGCGAGTTGCACGAGGCCTGGTCGTGGGTGGTCGTGATCTCCAACGGGCTTGCCGGTTTGTGGGCGCTCGGCGCGCACTGGCAGCCGGTGCTGCGTCATCGGTCTCTGTGGTGGTTCACCGCCGCGGCCCAGCTCACCGTGTTCGTGCAGGCGATACTGGGCGCCATCATGGTGGGTACCTACAAGGTGCCCATGCCCGACTTCCACGCGCTGTACGGGTTCTCAGCCATCGTCGCCGTCGCCATCGTGTACAGCTACCGGTCGCAGATGCGGCACATCCTGTACCTGCTGTATGGCGTCGGTGGCTTGGTCATCATGGGCCTCGGCATTCGGGCCATGTTCATCGGCCCCGGCTGAACGATGGTTGACGCGAACTGGGGCTGGTTCGTTGCGGTTTCCGCAACGAACCAGCCCCAGAAGCGTCGATGAAACGATGTAGCCCCAGAAGCCGGGTGGCCGGGGTCAGAGGGCGGCGGACAGCTTGGCGAGGTGCTCGTTGAGCTGGCCGGGCAGCTTGTCGCCGAACTGGCCGAAGTGGGCCTGAATCTGCGGCACCGCGGCCTTCCAGCCGTCGGCGTCGACCTTCAACAGTTCGGCCATGTCGTCGGCGCTCACGTCGAGACCGTCGAGGTCGAGGGCCCCCGGCGCCGGCAGGCGACCGATGGCGGTGTCGACGGCGTCGGCCGCACCGTTGACACGCTCGAACACCCACTTGAGCACTCGGCTGTTCTCGCCGAAGCCAGGCCACAGGAACCGGCCCTCGTCGTCGCGGCGGAACCAGTTGACGAAGAAGATCTTCGGCAGCTTCGCTCCGTCCTTGTTGCCGATGGCCAGCCAGTGCTGGAAGTAGTCGGCCATGTTGTAGCCGCAG
>DMQJ01000503.1 GCA_003455715.1 Acidimicrobiaceae bacterium
GGCACCGGTCGGCCCCATGTGGCCATCGAGGTGGCCGGCGGCGAGGGTGTGTTGGTGGGGCCCGACAACGGCCTGCTCGCTCCGGCCGTGGCCATGGCGGGCGGTGCCGAACGCGCCGTGCTGCTCACCGACCCCGAGTTCCACCTCGAGTCGCCGGGCGGCCTGCTGCCGGTGCGCGACATCTACGCCACCGTCGCCGCCCACCTCTGCAATGGCACCGACCTCGCCGACCTCGGCCCGGCCGTGGCCCCCGAAGCGCTGATGCCCGGCGTGGTGCCGTTGTCGCGGCCGATCGACCCCGACAGCGCCGACGCTTCCGCGGGTGTGGGCGCAGGGGGAGGCGTCATCGGCGAGGTGCTGTGGGTGAACCGCGTGGGAGATGTGCAACTGAACATCGGCCCCGACGAGTTGAGCGGTTGGGCCGCGGCCGAGGGCGCTCGAGTGCAGGTTGCCGCAGGCACGGGCGACCACACGGTGGTGCGGGTCGCCGAGCGGGTGGCGCCCACCGGCATGCTCGGGCCGGGTTCGGTGGGCCTCGTGGTCGACCCGGTGGGCATGTTGGCGTTGGCCCTCCAGCGGCGTAGCGCTGCCGAGGAGTTGGCCGTCGTGGCTGGCGACCAAGTGGTGCTCACGCCGCTGCCCGAAGGCGACCGTGGCCCTGGTGCGACCAGCCCGGTGACGCTGCGCCCGCGCTGAGTTGGCCTCGGCCGACGTACCAAAATACCGACGGGACGCCTGCGCTCAGGCTGCCTACGCTGGCGATATGGACGCTGAGCACCCTCCCCGCACGGAGGAGTTGACGCGCCTCCAGGCCAGCGGCCTCTACGACCCTCTGGACAGCAACGCGGCGCAACGCCGTGAACTGCTTGAGTATCTGCTCGATCGCTTCACCGTCGACGAGATCGTGTACTGGGCTCGCCTTACCTCCATCTGGGGTGTTGCGGCTCGCGCTGTCGACCGGCCACCGCCCTTCGTCAGCGCCCGCCACATCGCGGCGCGCATGGGTGTCGACGTGCAGGTCGTCCTCGACCTTCGCAGCGCCCTCGGCTTTCCCGTGTCCGACCCCGCCGCGCCGTCCATCCCTGAGTACGCCGCCGACGACTTGGCCGTGCTGCTGATGGGCGCCGATCTCTACGGCATGGAGGAAACGCTGGCACTCACCCGCGTGATCGGCTGGGCAGCGGCCCGTGTCACCGAGGCAGCGCGAGCCGTCTTCGGCCGCAGCGTCGCCAATCTCGCGCCCGGCGAGCGCACCGAACTGGAGATGGCGAAAGCCAACGAAGCCGGTGCACTTGCCTGGATTCGTGCGCAGTCGGTCATGAGCCATGTGATGGCCGAGCACCCGTTGCGCAATATCTCATTCGTCGAAGCGCTGATGGCTGGCGACTTGCGAGTCGCGCTGGGCTTCGTCGACCTGGTGTCGTTCACGTCGTGGTCGGAGTCGCTGTCGGCCGACGATCTGTCGGAAGCGTTGCGCCGCTTCGAGATGCACGCGTCGTCGATCGCCGCGGAGCGCGGGGCCCGACTGGTGAAGCTGATCGGGGACGAGGCCATGCTGGTGGCCGAGGAGCCGGCGGCGCTCTGCAGTGCTGCGGTGGCAATCTGCGAGATGGCTGATGTCGACCCCGTGCTTCCCGCCGCACGCGGTGCGGTTGGGTTCGGATTCGTCACGGCTCGCGACGGCGACTACTTTGGCCCGTTGGTGAACACCGTGGCCCGAGCGTCGAAGGTGGCGGAACCGGGTTCCATCGTCGCCACGGCCGAGGTGACCCGCTCACTCGACCCCACCGGTTGGACCACCGTCCACATCGGCCCGGCGAGCCTGCGCGGGGTCGGCGACGACGTGTTCTTGTCACGCATCGTCCCTCGTCGCCCACAGGTCGCTCCGACCGTTGCTCGGTAGGCTCGTGGCCATGCGCCCCGCCACCACGCTCACGCTCGGCCTCCTCCTGCTGGCCATCCTCACAGCGGGTCTTGTGTCGCTCTTGCGTCTCTGACCCCTCGTTCAGTCGATGCTCTCGCGCTAACCTCCGCTGCCGAGGCATTGCCTCGATGTTTGGAAACGGGAGCCACGCGCGTGACCAAGGGCCTCATTGGGCGCACCGCAGAACTGGAACAGATCGGGCAGGCGCTGCGGCGCGCCGATCTGGTCGGGGCAGTGCTGGCTGGGGCTCCAGGGTCGGGCACGTCCACCTTGCTGGAGGCAGCTGCTGCGCATGCCGCCGAGCAGGGGTTCGAAGTCGTGCGTCTGCACGCCAACCGGGCCACGTCGGCCATTCCCCTCTTCGTCTTCTCCCCATTGCTCGGTGCCGCTGGCGATGCCGAGACGGCGGAGCGGTTCATGGCGGTGCGGGCGGCTCTTCGCGAGCGGGCCCGCCACCGGCCCATCCTGTTGGCCATCGACGACGCCCACGAGCTCGACGATGCGTCAGCGGCGCTCATCAGCCAACTGGCGCGCGAGCTCACTGCGTTCGTGGTGGTCGGCCTCCCCGCTGGGGCGGCAGCAC
>DMQJ01000410.1 GCA_003455715.1 Acidimicrobiaceae bacterium
GACGGGGGTGAGGGCGTGGAGGATGGGGGCGCGGGGCTGCCAGCGGGGACGACCCACTGGGGCAGCAGGTCGGCGACGGTGTGGGCGACTTCCGCGAACAGCGCGGCGGCCGCCGGAAGGCTGGGGTGAATGCCGTCGGGGAGCCACGACTGGCGTCCGGCCGACAGCGCATACCAGTCGATGATGGTGAGCGACGGGTTGCCCAGCGACATGGTGCGCACCACGTCGTTGAACAACACGGTGGTGCCGGGGTAGGAAGCGTGGCGCACCGTCACCCACGCAACGTGATGGTTGGGTCCGATGGCGTCGAGCATCGACTGCACGCGGGCGCGAGCGAAGGCACGCTTGTCGGCACACTGGCACCCGGCGATGGCGCCGAGGTCGTTGGTGCCAAGGGCCACCACCCACAGATCGGGATCCACACCCGCGGCGCGCACCGCAGCCACTGCGTCGAGCCCGGATGTGATGGTGGTGGAACCGGCGTGGAGCGCCTGTGTGGTGCGCCGTCCGCTCTGTGCGGCGATGCGCCACGAGGGCACCGCGTGCGCCTGCAGTTGCTGCTCGACGGTGCCCAGGTTGAGTGCGGTGATCGAGTCGCCCACCAGCACGACGGCCGGGTTGCCGTGGGTAACGGGCGAGCCGTCGATGAGGCCGGGCGGGTCGGTGGCGTGCGACATCTGCACCGGCGTTGCGGCGGCCAGCAGGAATGAGCCAAGCACGAGCGGGCCAACCAGCAGCGCGCGGCGTGCCACTACTGCCCGTGGCTGGTGAGACATGGGTTAGCCGTCTCCGCCGGTACCTGAGGTGGGACCGTCGGTGCTGTCGGTGCCGTCGGTGGTGGGCACGAGGTCGGCCACCGGCGTGCCCTCGGCGAGAGCCCTTCGCACGTCGAGCATCAGGGTGCGGAGGCCATCGAAGTCGGGTTCTGACGGTTCGAACAGCGGTGGCACGAGCCCGAGCGACTGCAGATCGTCGTCGTGGCCCTGCAAGATGGTGACCAGGCCGAGTGCTTCTTCGGCGGTCATCGTGGTGCGGACGCTGCCCTCAATGGCGTCGAGCAACTCACCGAAGTTGGTGAGCAGAACACGGAAGCCGATCTCCTCGGCGATCGTCTGCAGCAGGATGCGCTGCCGTTCCATGCGTTGATAGTCGCTATCGGCCATCCGTGATCGCACATAGCCGAGCGCCTTCGTGCCGTCCATGAAAATGACGCCAGGCCCGATGGTGGGGGTGAGGCGGTAGTTGGAGCACGGCAGCATCGCAGGCATAGGCAGTTCTTTGTCGACCTCGATAGTGACGCCACCGATGGCATCGACCACATGCACGAAGCCACACGAGTTCACCAGCAGGTAGTCGTCGACGTTGACACCGAACGAGTAGCTGATGCCATGCATGAGCGCGCTGACACCAGCAGGCACCAAGTCGGTCTCGTATTCCTCCACGAGGTCGGGGTCGTTCTCGACGTTGATGTAGATGGCACTGATGAGGCCACCTTCGTCGTCGTCGTAACCGTCGGGATACTCGTCGGCGAGCGTGGTGCCGGGTGGAAACTGCAGATGCACCAAGTTGCGGGGCACCGAGATGAGCGCTGCCCTACCCGTTGGGGTGTGGATGACGGCGAGGATGAGGGAGTCGGTGCGCATGCCCACCCGATCGGTGCCCTCGTCGCTGCCCATCAACAACACCGTGTGGAACTGCCCCGCGTATGGGTCGGGCGTGGGTTCGGCCAACGTGACGCGCCCTGCGTCGGGGCTGTCGGCGAAGATCTTGTCGATCGTGCCGCGGGCCTGCTCGAGTCGCATCACGCCGAGCGCGGTCGGCAGGGTGAGTGCAGCGACAGCGACCGAGCCCACCACGCGCATGCGCCGCTGCGCGTAGGGGTCGGCAAGGCGGTCGGCGGTGAGCCACACAGCGATGGCTCGACTGGCCACAGTGGCCACACCCACGAGTGCGAACCCGCGCAGTACGCCTGGGCGAACCACCAACGCCACCAGTTCGTTGCGGTGGAGGACCACGAGCAGCACACCGTAGAAGGGGGCAATCACACCGGCGGCGAACAGCAGCGAGGCCACGATGGGCGACTTCCGCCAGAGGGCGACGCCGGGAAGGGTGACGACCCCGATGACACCCGGACCCGCCGCTGGCTGGTCGATGGCTGGCTGGCGGGAGACTGGCTGGTCGGCAGGCTCGCTGGTGGGAGCGACATCGACGGAGCCGTCGGAAAAGCCGTCGGGCTCGTCGATCTGGCCGTCGTCGCTCATCGGATGGGTGAGCGTACTGGCAAGTGCCGGGTCAAGCCCCGCGCCCCATGTGCCGATGGCCTAGGGTGCGCTCACGCGGGCGCGTCCAAACGGAGGAAATTGATGCGACGTCTGCCGCTCCCGCTCGCCATCGTGATCGCCCTGTGCGCGTCGGTGGTCGCTGCGTCGTCCGCAGCGGCTGCGCCCGGCTCAGCCCAATCGCCCACCACCCCGGCACGGTTGGCGGGCGTCGTGGGGGCGGGCTTCACCGACACCTTGGTCACCGGCTCGGTCAGCCAGCCCATCTCTGTGACCTCGATCGGCGACCGCCGAGCGGTGGTGCTCGACAAGGCGGGGCGTGTGCGGGTGATCGACAACGGAACGCTCGTCAACACCTCCGCACTCTCGATGACCAGCGAGGTGTGCAGCAACAGCGAACGAGGCATGCTCGGCCTGGCCACCGACCCGGAGTTCGCACTCAACGGATTCGTCTACATCTATTGGACGCGCTACGCGGCCTCAGCGCCTGGCGGCTGCGTCAACCGGGTGAGCAGGTTCACGATGACCGGCAACACCATCGCCCGCAACAGTGAGGTGGTGCTGATCGACAACATCGGCTCACCCGCCGGCAATCACAACGGTGGCGACCTCGAAGTGGGCAACGACGGGTACCTCTACGTGGCGGTGGGCGATGGCGGTTGCCACCCGCGCAACCCCATCCCCAACAGCAGCGCCGACTGCGCCGGTGGCAACACTGCCGCCCAAGACCTGAGCCTGCTCAACGGCAAGATCCTGCGCATCGACCGCACCACCGGCGCCCCGGCGCCCGGTAACCCGCTCAGCGGGGCAGGCACCGTGGCGTGTGGCAGCCGCGGCAACACGCCGAGCACCCCGTCCACGTGGTGCCGCG
>DMQJ01000204.1 GCA_003455715.1 Acidimicrobiaceae bacterium
GTGGGTCGACCTCATCGGCGAGCAGCCGAGTGCGTTGGCCACCATCGGCCTCGCTACCGCCGGTGGTGCTGCGCTGGGGTTGGCGCTCTGGTTGCTGCCTGGCCACGGTGGGCCCCACCCGGCAGATCACCACGGCCTCTTGCCGGCATCGGGTGGCCGCACCACGGTGACGCTGGTCGCGGCGTCGCTCGTCGTCGGGTTCGTCGGGCTCGCTGCAGGTGCATCGCTCGGGCCCGAGGGAGCCCTGATGCCCGGCGCGGTCGGGTTGTCGGTGCTCGCCGCTCGGGTTGCACGGGCGGAAGGCCCTGCCGAACAACTCCTCATTGCCTCCGGGCTCGGGGCGCTGATGGCGGCCATGTTCCATCATCCCCTCGCCGGAGCCGTGGTGCTGCTGGAGGTGCTGCCCGCGTTCTCTGCCGCCCCAGCCATCGTGGTCCTCCTGCCCACGCTCACTGCGTCGGCGTTCGCGGTGATCACGCTGCAGGTGTTCGGAGCACAGCCCATCATCTCGTTGCCGTTCGACTATCCAACCTTCCGCCCGGTGCACCTGGCATGGGCGGTTTTGGTGGGCGTCGTGGCAGGCGCCGCCGGACTGTTGATCGATCGGCTGGTGCCGCTGCTGCGTCGGCTCACGGTTCGTCTCGATGCGCGTCACGTGCTCGTCACCACCACCTTGGGTGGCCTGGTGCTCGGCTTGCTGTACGTCGCCGGTGGCGTGGAGACCCGGTTCACCGGGTTCCCCGAGTTGCTGTTCCTGATGCGCGACGATCCGGCCCTGGGCACGGTGATCGTGGTGTTGCTGGTGAAGACGGTGGCCACTGCGTGGTCGTTGGCCGCTGGTTACCGCGGTGGCCGGATCTTCCCGGCTGCGTTCATCGGCGGCGCGGCGGGCCTCGCGCTGCACGGCGTCTTCCCGTCGCTGCCGATGGTGGTTGCGGTGTCGGTGGGCCTGTCGGCCGCCATGGTGACGGCAGTGGGGATGCCGGTCACCGCACTGCTCAGCAGCGCCGCCCTGTTGCCGTCGCGACTGCTGCCGCTGGCGGTGCTCGGTGGCGTGGCAGCGCATGCCGTGCATCTGTTGGCCGAGCAGTTGGCGCCACCGGCTGGCGGTGCTGCTCACAGCGAGCCAGCACTCGACGGACAACACGGTTGACCCGGCGGTCAAGGCGCCGGTTATGGTGGGCCACATGGCTCATCGTTTCGAGAGTGTCCAGCAGGTCCGTGAGGGGTTGAAGGACGTCAACTATCTGGCCGACGAAGGAATCGCCGGTGTCGCCTTCCTTGCCGATCGCCTCGGCAAGCCCGTCCTGGTGGAAGGTCCGGCCGGTACCGGCAAGACCCAGCTCGCCAAGAGCATCGCCGACATGACCGGCGCTCGGCTCATTCGTCTGCAGTGCTACGAGGGTCTCGACGAGAGCAAAGCGCTGTACGAGTGGAACTACAAGAAGCAGCTACTGCGCATCCAGGCCGACAAGAACAGCGACTCGTGGAGTGAGGTGCACGACGACATCTTCAGCGACGAGTTCCTGCTCACCCGCCCGCTGCTGGAGGCCATCAGCGCCGACGACCCGGTGGTGCTCCTCATCGACGAGGTCGACCGCGTGGAGGTCGAGACCGAGGCGCTCCTGCTCGAGATCCTCTCCGAGTACCAGGTGAGCATCCCCGAGCTCGGCACCATCACCGCCAAGCAAATCCCGCTGGTGTTCCTCACGTCCAACAACACGCGTGAGCTCAGTGAGGCGCTGAAGCGCCGCTGCCTCTACCTGCACGTCGACTACCCGCAGATGGATCGCGAGAAGGAGATCGTGCTCACCAAGGTGCCTGGTGTCAGCGAGAACCTGGCCGACCAGATCGCCCGCATTGTGCGCAGCATCCGCCAGCTCGACCTGAAGAAGGCGCCGAGCGTCAGCGAGACCATCGACTGGGCCCGCACCCTGGTGCTGCTCGGTATCGAGCACATCGATGCCCAGCAGGCCAAAGAGACCCTCCACATCCTGCTGAAGTACCAGACCGACATCGCCAAGGCAGCCAAAGAGCTCTCGGTCGACAAGTAGTCGTTCGGACACCTCATGCTCGATCTCCTTTCCGGCTTCGTCGTCGAACTGCGCAACGCTGGGCTGCCTGTCAGCCTCACCGAGAACCTCGACGCGATGGAGGCGGTGCAACACATCCCCATCGAAGATCGGGAGGCGTTCAAGTACGCCCTCGGCGCGACGTTGGTGAAGAACAACTCGCACTGGCGGGCATTCGAGACGGTGTTCGAGGTGTACTTCAGCCTGCGCGGCCCGGAGTACAAGCTGGTCGAAGGCGACGGCGACATCGACGAGATGTGGCGCGAGATGCAAGAGCAGATGCGCCAGGGCGACGGCAAGGCCACCCAGGGCGGCAGCATGGATTCGCTGACGCCCGAAGAGATCGCCCAGATGCTCATGCAGGCGCTGATGAACGGCGACCAGGCCATGATGCGGGCGCTCGCCCGCCAGGCCGTGCAGCGGTTCGCCGGAATGGAGCCCGGTCGACCCGTGGGCGGCACGTACTACCTGTATCGCACCCTGCGCAACCTCGACCTCGACGGCATGCTCGACAAGCTGATGGAGGCCTCCAAGCAGCAGGCCGGTGGCGAGCTCACCGAGTTGGAAGAGCGTCTCGAGCAGGACGAATACGCCGATCGCATCGATCAGTTCAAGAAGGAGATCGAAGCCGAGATCCGTCGTCGGCTCGTGGCCGACCGTGGCGCCGAGGCAATGGCCAAGACGTTGCGCAAGCCGCTGCCCGAAGACGTCGAGTTCATGCACGCCTCACGTGAGGAGATGCAGAACCTGAAGAAGGCGCTGCAGCCGCTCACCCGCAAGTTGGCTGCACGCCTGGCCCGCAAGCGCCGGCACGGACGCAAGGGTCCCCTCGATTTCCGCAACACCGTGCGCCACTCACTCAGCTACGGCGGCGTGCCAGCCGAGCCGAAGTTCAAGTATCCACGCCCGGCCAAGCCGGAGTTGATGGTGGTGGCCGACATCTCCGGGTCGGTGGCGGCCTTCGCTCGCTTCACGCTCATGCTCGTGTATGCCCTGCAGGGGTCGTTCTCCAAGGTGCGGTCGTTCGTGTTCATCGACGGCATCGACGAGGTCACCGACTTCTTCAAGGGTGAGGAAGACATCGCCAACGCCATCCACCGCGTGAACACCGAAGCCGATGTGGTGTGGGTGGATGGGCACAGCGACTACGGCCACGCCTTCGAGGTGTTCTGGGAGCGTTACGGCAAGGATGTGGGTCCGAAGACCACCGTGCTGCTGCTCGGCGATGCCCGCAACAACTACCACGCCAGCCAGGCGTGGGTGGTGAAGGAGATCCGCCATAAGGCACGCCACGTGTATTGGCTGAACCCCGAACCGAAGAGCTACTGGAACACTGGCGACTCGATCGTGGGCGACTACGGCACGCACACCGACGGTGTGTACGAGTGCCGCAACCTGCGCCAGCTTGAGGGCTTCGTCGAGAAGCTCGCCTGAGGCGGCTGTGGCCGACGGCGACACCGCCACATCGAGCCGTTCGGCTCAGTTCATTCTCGATGTCACCGCCGTCGGCTACTTCCTGCCGATCGGGATGATGTTCGTCGGTGTCTCCCGGTTCACCCGTGAAGACCTGGGTGGCGACGACTTCCTCGTCGGGTTGGCTACCACCATCTTCTTCGTCAGCGCAATCGTCGCCCGACCCTTGGCCGGCCGGTGGATGGATCGCATCGGCCGTCGACCGTTCATCTGGCCGGCGTTGGTGGCGATGGGCCTCACCACCATCGTCATCGGGGTCACCACTGCGGCATGGCAGGTGGTGGTCATCCGGCTCGTGCAGGGTGCGGTGGGCGCCTCGTTGTATACCGCACTCGCCGCAACCGCCACCGACCTCGTTCCGCCGCACCGGCGAGGGGCGGCGATGGCGCGGCTGAGCGTGATGGTGTACCTGGGCTTCGCAGTCGGGCCGGTGTTCGGCGAGTGGCTGTTCGATCGCAGCCACTGGGCGTTGTTCGCCGTCGCAGGCGGCCTTACCTGCGTTGCGGCCGCCGTGGCGTTCCGTTTGCCCGAGACACGGCCCGACACATCAGACGTGAACGGTGAGGCCACGGCCGTGCCCGTGCGGGCGATGCTGCGGGCGGTCATGCGCCCTGGGGTGGCGCAGTTCTGCGTCGGGTTCGGCTACGCCTGCCTCATCAGCTTTCTCACCAAGTACTCCCGCGAGATCGGTCTCGGGTCGTCAGGCTGGCTGTTCCTCACCTTCGCGGTGTGCACCCTGTGCATCCGAGCGGTGAGCGGCCCGCTCGGCGATCGTGTGGGCTACGCGGCTGTGGCCTTGCCTGGCCTTCTGTGCGTGGCGCTGGGCCTGTTGGGGCTGGCCACGGCGTGGGAGACCTGGGTTGCCTTCCCTTCCATCGCGCTGGTGGGCGTCGGGTTCGGGGGTTCGTTCCCAGCGCTCACGGCAATCGCCGCGCAGCGGGCACCCGATACTGCACGCGGAGCGGCGCTCGGGGCGTTCCTCAGCTTCAACGACGTGGGGAATGCACTTGCCGGCCCCCTGGTGGGTCTGCTCGGTGAAGCGGTGGGATTCCGCTGGGTGTATGGCGCACCGGCCATCGTGGCCACCGTTGGCGCTGTCGTGTGCGTGTCGTTGCTGCGCCGCCCGCAAGCAAGTGCGTCTCTGGCCTGACCAGGATCGGCCGCACGGCGGCCCGACCCCGGTCAGGCCGACTGAACCGGCCGGGTTCTTGCATCAGGTCCTCTCAGTCCCTGGAAGGATCTGGAGATGCCAGTAAGGAAGGAATACACGCCTGAGTTCAAGGATCAGGCGGTCAGGTTCGTGCTCGAGGAGATCGGGCCGGACGAGTCGCGCAAGCAGGCCTGTGAGCGTCTGGCTCCGAAGCTGTCGGTGAAGGCGGTGACGCTGTACAACTGGGTGAAGCAGTCGGCGCCGCCGAAGCCTCGGCCGGCGGTGTCGCCGGGGTCGGTGGAGGAACTGCGAGCGCAGAACGCGGCGCTGCGGAAGGAGAACCGTGAGCTCGCCCGGGCGAACGCGATCTTGCAGGACGCGGCAGCCTTTTTCGGGGCGGCGCTCGACCGCCAAAGGAGGTAGCGGCGTTCGTGGCTGCTCATCGTCATCACGGGGTCGTGCCGATCTGCAGGGTGTTGCAGGTCGCCCCGTCTGCAGTCCGCTCGGCTATGTCGCGACCGGTGTGCGCACGACGGCTCGTCGACGACGCGGTGAAGCCGAAACTGCTCGAGGTGTTCAACTCGAACTACCGGGTCTACGGGCGACGCAAGATGAAAGCGGCGTTGCGTCGCGAGCACGGTGTCACGATGGACAAGGACAGGATCGCCCGCCTGATGCGCGAACTCGGGATCCGCGGCGCGACCAGGTCGCGGACCACGGTCACGACACGACCGGACCGGTCGTCCCCACGGGCACCGGACCTGGTGAACCGACACTTCCGGGCTGCGCGGCCGAACGAGTTGTGGGTCACCGACTTCACCTACGTGCCGACATGGTCAGGGTAGGTGTTCACCGCGTTCGTGATCGACGTCCACTCGCGCAGGATCGTCGGCTGGCGCACCGCCGCCTCGATGACCACCCCGCTGGTCATGGACGCGCTCGACATGGCCGTGTTCTCGCGTCGCGACCAACTCGTCGACGGAGTGATCGCCCACTCCGATGCGGGAGCCCAATACGTCTCGGTTGCCTACACCGAACGCCTCGCCGAGATCGGTGCCCGCCCCTCGATCGGCAGCATCGGTGATTCGTATGACAACAGCCTCGCCGAGAGCGTCAACGGCCTCTACAAGACCGAACTCATCCGCCGCCAGGGACCGTGGCGCAACGTCGAGCACGTGGAACTGGCAACGCTTGCGTGGGTCGACTGGTTCAACAACCGCCGCCTCCACAGCGAGCTCGGCGACATCCCACCCGCCGAGTTCGAGCACGACTACTACGCTCGAACCCGGAGCTACCAGCAGGCCCCAACACCTACCCGGACCTGATGCAAAAGACCGGCCGGTTCACTACGAACAAGGTAAGGGGCGCTTCTTTCCGACAGACCCCAAACAACTTGAGGCAACGTCGGTGCATTGACGTGTTCCGGGCAACAGGAGTACAACCACTTGAGTTGAGAAGGAGTTGGCGTGAGAGTTCGAAGAATGATCGGAGGGGCTGCGGCATTCAAGTTGATTGCCGCGCCCGGGCTGATGTGCGGGAGTCGAAAGGTGGATTCGTTCCAGGTCCCGGCTAGCGGAGAGTGCTACTACACCGGAAGCACAGTCAACTGGTACTTCTCGGACGATGGCGACGCCGCTTGGACCCCGGCGCTCCGACAGGAGGTTCGGCTCGGCATCGGCGAGTGGACGAAGCTTCGTCGCGAAGGAGGCGTCGGAAGCAACTCGGCGGGCTCTGCGATCGTCAACCCTGTGGAACTCTCGGGTCCGCAGGTAGGCGCGTTCAAAGTGATTCGGAAGGACGGCAGCGGGAGCGGAGGAACCAACTGTACAACGGACACGATCCGGATAGATGTCGCCTTCGATGACTATCGCCTAGTTGCCGCCCACGAGATAGGGCACGCCTTCGGTCTGCGCCACACGGGGTCGAAGGACCAACTGACAACGCTGAACGGCGTCGCTGATCTCGGTACACAGCTGCCTCTGATGGGTTTGTGTGCTCTGCCAGCGGGTATCGATCACTGGAAGGCCCGTAGCGACGACCAGGCGAGCGCGTGGTACAAAGCAAGCGGTCCGTCCGTAGCACCTGATGGCGGCTTCGAGTCGTTCGCCGGAATGCCTCGAGTGTTTAGGGTCATTGGGTCCTCTGCGGTCGACTCCGCTTACAGCTATGCCGGCGACCGCAGTATGAGGGTGCCGCAGAACTCTGGGATCCAACAGCGGGTTCGACTCACCAACCCAACAGGCTCCTCCTTGAATGCCAGTGTGCGCTACAAGACGAACGCGGGTGCCGGCACCGAGTTCAAGCTGATGGCCCGCGGTGTGACGTATTCAGGAAGTAACGACAACTGCTCCTCCGGAGTGCATTATCTGAACGATCCCACGCCTAACTCTTCCTGGAGCTGGATCAGTAGCTCGGCCTTCGGCTCGCCTGGTCCAACATGGACAGCGAAGTCCCTAACTCTTTCGGTGAACCTCGCAGCGCAGGCTGGCGTTGACGTACACGTGGGCGTCAACAACACGAACGCCGAGACCTTGTGGGTGGACAGCCTCAAGGTGAACGTCGGATGAATGGGGAGTCTCGGTGAACCGTGCGATGTCTGCCTCGATTGGTCTGGCCATGATCGTCGTCGGAGCGTGTGGGGGTGAGAGCTCTGTTGCGCCCGCCGACCAGCCGGAACCGTCAGTAGCGTCGTTTGACCTGCCAACGTTTCCTCCCGATTCCGACGAGGTCTGTGAGCCGCTCTCTCTCCTGGGGCCCACCAGTGCAGTGGCTTCAGCGACGGCTGTGGAGCTGGCACCCGACAGGTTTGTGTCTCGGGCGGACAACGTGTATGTCGTTCTGAAAGTCGAGGGGGCCAAGGTCCTCAGCAGGCACGAGGGTCGCTATGGCACTCCAGCCGGCGACGATGTTGATCTGAGCTTGACGACGGTCCTGGTGGGTCCGTTCGCAAACGCTGGAGCCGAGGCCGAAGCTGTGGAGGAGTTGCTCGACGACCCTGCCCCTGTGCTCGTAGTCTCCTATGCCGAGATTGCGACCAGACAGGTACGCCCACGATTGCTCGGTGCGGGCCACCTGGGGGCAGACGGTCGCATCGAGCTGCTCGGCCCGTGTGGCCGACGCGTCCAACCGTCGCTCGACCGGGCCGCTGAAGCCTTTGGGACGATCGCCAACGCCGATTGGATCACAAGGGTCGCGGATCGGGAGAGCGACGAGGCCGTAGCAACTCAGGCCGACTTCTTGGGGCTGGGTCCGGCGGACGCGACGAAGGCGTTCCTCGATACACCCCCAGCCGACCGTGACCTGACCCTCACGTTCGTTCCGAAGGAGCTGCGCCGTGGGTACCTGCTCGTGGCGTTCGTGCTCAATATGGAGGCCAGTGTTCGTGGCGGAATCGGATTCGCGACGAGCGCAGGCCGCTCGTCCATCGTCGATACGTCTCAGGATGCTGCCGCAGTCAACGTGATGCTGCTCGCCCCCGACGTCGGGACCGTCGAAGTCGTTTTCTTCGACCCCAACCTGCAGCGAACGTCGTTGGGTGTCTTTGACGCGGGCCTGTTTGATCCGTCGCAGGGAACAGTCGTCACGGTCACGCAAGCCGAGGATGGCTCGCTGTCCGCCAGCGTGGTCGTTATGGCCGACGGTGAGTTAGAAGAACGAATCGGGATGACGCGCGATCAACTGGAAGCGTACCGCGAGCAGCTCTACAACTGGTGATGGGAATGATCGAACGGGATCGCGACCCGGCGCGTGCGCGGCTTGGGACTGAGTCGACGTTCCTTGTCCCGCTCGCACCGGAGCACGCCGCGGGTCTGCGGAATCTGGAGCTGTCCGAGGAACTCGCGTTCCGGTGGCGCCACGCCGGTGCGCACCCATCACCCGAGCAATACTCCGCGTCTCTTTGGACCGATGTCCTGTGCAGCTTCCTGGTGCTGGACAAGAGCCACGACGCAGCTCCGCTTGGCCTTGTCACCGCCTATCAGCCCGATCACTCCAACGGTCACTGCCGGGTGGCCGCCGCCCGATTTGGGCCCGCTGGCCCAAGTGGTCGGCACGTGATGCGCGCCGTTGCCCTTCTCCTCGACTATCTCTTCCGTGGTTGGCCCTTCAGGAAGATCTACTTTGAGGTCCCCGAGTACAACCTCGGCCAGTTTGGCTCCGGTGTGGGTTCGCTCTTCGTCGAGGAGGCTCGATTGCCCGACTACGTCTTCTTGGACGGCAGATACTGGTCGCTTACCTTCCTCACGGTTTCCCGCGAACGCTGGCCTACGGAACGTGAACACCTCTCACGGTTCATCTTCGGCTCGGAGTCGCCGAGTTGACGCGGTGTCGCCGTTCGTTCAGAGAGCCGCAAAGCAGTCAATGCCGTTAGCCCGGGCGGATGACGGCGAAGCTGCCGGTGGCGCTGGCGATGAGGTGGCCGTCGGCGTCGTGGGTGCGGGCCTGGAGGTGCACCACGCGTTTGCCGGCCGTGAGCACGGTGGCCTCGGCCTGCAGCGAGCCGCCCATGGCAGCCCGATGAAAGCGGGTGTGGATCTCGATAGTGGCGCAGAAGCAGCCCTCGGGCACCACCGACATCACCGCGGCACCCATCGCCGTGTCCATGAGCGTGAACGAGATTGCGCCGTGGGCGACGCCGTTGGGGTTGAGGTGGCGGTCGTCGAGCACCAGCGAGGCCGTGGCCGAAGTTTCGCCCCGCTCGATGACGAACCCGAGATGCTGCTGCAACGGGAAGCTGGCCGAGGTCGGGACGTCGCTCATCTGCGCAGTCTGGCAGGTGACTCGCGGTTCGCAGCGTGTCAGCTGCGCTGGTAGTTGGGCGCTTCCTTGGTGAT
>DMQJ01000026.1:0-215 GCA_003455715.1 Acidimicrobiaceae bacterium
TCGACCACGGCACCTATCCATTCGTCACCTCGTCGAACCCCACCGCCGGTGGTGCATGCGTGGGCACGGGCATCGGGCCGCGCTACCTCAGCCGCATCGTCGGTATCACCAAGGCCTACACCACTCGCGTCGGTGCCGGCCCGTTCCCCACCGAGCTCACCGATGAACTCGGCGACAAGCTGGTCGACATCGGCCGCGAGTTCGGCACCGTCACC
>DMQJ01000026.1:406-4916 GCA_003455715.1 Acidimicrobiaceae bacterium
GGCCGCGAGTTCGGCACCGTCACCGGGCGCCGCCGCCGCACCGGATGGCTCGACTGCGTGATGCTGCGCAAGGCCGTGCGCATCAACAGCCTCACCGAGATCGCCCTCACCAAGCTCGACGTGCTCGACACGTTCAGCGAGGTGAAGGTGTGCACCGAGTACGACGCCGACGGGCGCCCGCTCTACGCCGTGCTGCCGGGCTGGCTCACCGACCTGAGCGGCGTCACCACCATCGACGGACTGCCGCAGCAGGCTCGTCGCTTCATCGAGTTGGTGGAGCGCGAGGTGGGTGTACCGGTGCGCATCGTCGGCACCGGCGCTGCCCGCGACAGCTACGTCACCTGGTCGTGATCGGAGCCCACGGATGATCCCCCGCTACACGATGCCCGAGATGGCGGCAGTCTTTAGCGACGTCGCCCGCTTCCGCCGCTACCTCGAGATCGAACTGCTGGCCACCGAAGCGCATGTGGCGCTCGGGGTGGTGCCCACGGCCGATGCCGAGCGATGCCGCGTGAACGCTCCCGTGGTCGACGAGGCGTTCGTGCAAGCGGTGGAAGAGCGCGAGCGAATCACCGACCACGACGTCGCGGCCTTCGTCGATGTGGTGCAGGCAGCCATCGGCCAGCCCGCCGGTGCGTGGATCCACTACGGCCTCACCTCCAGCGACGTGGTCGACACTGCGTGGTGCTGGATGATGACCGACGCCTGCGACCTCCTGCTGGAGGCAGCCGACGGACTCGTGGGCACGTTGGTGCGACTGGCCCGCGAGCACCGCCACACGGTGATGATCGGCCGCACCCACGGCATCCACGCCGAGCCGACGACGTTCGGCGCCAAGGTGGCGCTGTGGGCGCTGCAGGTCGATCGCGACCGGGCACGGTTGCGCGCGGCCCGCGACACCGTGGCCGTGTGCAAGCTCAGCGGCGCCGTCGGCACGTACAGCAACATCGATCCGTCGGTGGAGGCCCACGTCGCGGCCGCGCTGGGGTTACGCCCCGTGCCCGCTACGCAGGTGATCGCCCGCGACCGGCATGCCGAGTTCCTCTACGCCTGTGCCTCGGTGGGGGCCACGATGGAGCTCATCGCCGTCGAGCTACGCCACCTGCAGCGAACCGAAGTGGGCGAAGTGCAGGAGGGCTTCAAGGCGGGCCAGAAGGGTTCGTCGGCCATGCCGCACAAGCGCAACCCGATCAGCGCCGAAACCATCAGCGGCTTGTCTCGGGTGCTGCGCGGCAACCTGTTGGCCGGCCTGCAAGACGTGGCGTTGTGGCACGAACGCGACATCTCCCACAGCTCGGTGGAACGTGTGGTGCTGCCCGACAGCGCGCTGCTGGCCTACTACGTGTTGCGCCGCATGACGCGCCTGCTCGACGGGCTCCGAGTGTTCCCGCAACGCATGATCGACAACCTGTGGGCCAGCCACGGGTTGGTGTTCAGCCAGCCGGTGCTGCTCGGGTTGGTGCAGGCGGGGTTGTCTCGCGACGACGCCTACCGCATCGTGCAGGAGAACGCTGCGCGCGCCTGGGACGAACGCCGATCGTTCCGCGAACTCTTGGAGGCCGATCCGCGGGTGACGGTGCCGAGCGGCGTGCTCGACGAGGCGTTCGATCTTGCCCGCAGCGTTCGCCATGCCGGGCGCGGGGTGGACGCGCTCGACGCGCTGGGTTCCGGCAGCGAGTGACCGCCGGATGAGGTCAGTTGTTGGCGGCGCGGCTGATACCGGCCGACTTCAGCACCGCGGCCTCCACGCCCACCTGGCGCCACGCCGCGTACGAGATGCCGTTGCGCTCGCTGTACGACTTGGCCACCGCCACGAACGACGCTTCCAGCGCCGCCATGTCGATGGTGTCGCCCATGGAGGCAAGCTCGGCCTCCAGGTCCATGCGCTTTTGCACCAGTTGCAGTTCCTTCACCGGGTCGGCATCAACCAACTCGGCGTCGACGGAGGCGAGTTGAGCGGCAACCGACTCCGCGGTGCGCTTGCGGCCCCGCTTGGGCTTGTTGGCGCGCAGCGCCTCGAGGTACTCACGCACCGCCTTCCCTTCGGTTCGGCCGACCTGCAGCTTCGCCTTGTGATCCGCCGTCATTCCATTCTTGGGTCCACGCTTTGCAGCCATAACCCCACAGCATAATTTCGAATTCACCAATTGCAATCGGAAGCGACAGACGACATGGATCTCACCAAATTGTTCAATCTCGAACCCCACGGGCCCGACACATTCGTCGGTATCGGGCCGCAGTATCCGTGGGGAGGGCTCTATGGTGGACAGATCGTGGCGCAGGCACTACGCGCTGCGGCACTCACCGTAGATTTCGCCCAACAGGTTCACTCGCTGCGCGCATATTTCATCCGTCGGGGCGATCACACCGAACCAATCAGATTTGAAGTCGACCGCATTCGTAACGGCCGTAGTTTCTCCACACGGCGCGTCGTGGCCCGTCAAGCCATCGGGGCGATCCTCAACTTGGAGGCTTCGTTCCAGATAGCGGAGACCACCGACGACCTGCGACCGATTCCCATCGACGCCACGCTGCCGAGCCCCGACGACCTCGCCAGCGACCGTTGGAGCGCCGCCTTCGACCGGCGGTGGATCCCCAACGATGCGCTCGGCACCACCCGCGACGGGGCAGGGCGATGCGCTGCCTGGATGCGGGTCACCACCGAACTCCCCGCCGACGACCAACTGCTCCACCGCTGCTGGCTCGCCTACCTCAGCGACGACTTGGCCACCGACGCGGTGCGAGCCGCCCATCCGCAGTTCGCCGGCACGCATCACACCACCTTCACCGCCAGCCTCGACCACACCATCTGGTATCACCGACCGATGCAGGCCGACGAATGGCACCTGCACGACTTCTCCAGCCACGGCTATGTGGGCGGGCGCGGCCTGGCGATCGGGCACATCTTCTCGCTCGACGGCACCCATGTGGCCACCGTGGCGCAGGAAGTGCTGATGCGTGCCCGCCAAGCGCAAGACTGACGCCATGAGCACACCGTCACCCGACGAACTGGCCGATGCGATCAACGCCGTGAGCCGCCTCACCGGCACCTTCACGTTGCGCTCCGGGCAGATCGCCACCGAGTACTTCGACAAGTACCGCTTCGAGGCTCAGCCCGAGTTGCTGGCACAGATCGCCGGCGCGCTCGCTCCCCTGGTGCCCGCAGGCACCGAGGTGTTGGCCGGTCTTGAGATGGGCGGCATCCCCATCGCCACGGCGCTCTCGATGCGCACCGGCATCCCGGCTGCCTTCGTGCGCAAGGAGGCCAAGAAGTACGGCACCGCCCGTCTGGCCGAAGGCGCCGACATCGAGGGCAAGGTGGTCACCGTGGTGGAAGACGTCATCACCACCGGCGGGCAGGTGGTGATCAGCACCAACGACCTGCGGGCGCTCGGGGCACTGGTTACCGACGTGGTGTGCGTCATCGACCGCAGCCCCGATGGTGGCGCTGCGCTCGCCGCCGAAGGCCTGCGCATGCACGCCCTGCTCACCCGCGCCCAACTCGACGCCGCCGAATCCCGCCGCCACCCCTAGGGCCTGCCCACCCCACCCCTCAACCCCGTTTTACGTAAAAGGTGACAGGGCGGAGGCCCTGGTCAGACCCTGTGCACAACCTGTCACCTTTTACGTAAAACGGTGGTTGGTGGGGGGAAGAGGGTGCCGGGGTTGAGGAGGGCGTGGGGGTCGAGGGCGTGTTTGACGGCCCGCAGCGCAGCGACGTGAGCGGGGCCGTGCAGGCGCTCGAGCCAGTCGGCCTTGGCCACTCCGATGCCGTGCTCGGCGCTGATGGTGCCGCCGAGGTCGATGGCCGCAGTGAGCACGGCCTCCTTCACCGCTGGCGCCGAGTCGCCCGCACCGAGCACGTTGACGTGCAGGTTGCCTTCCGCCAGATGGCCGAACACGATCAGCCGGGCAACTGCGGGTAGCACGGCCTCCACCCGTCGCACCAACCGGTCGAGGTGCTGTACAGGGACGGCGACGTCGAGCTTCAACGGCACCCCGAGGGCGCCGATCGCGATGGTGACGTGGTCGCGGATGTCGAACAGCTGGGCACGCTGCGGGCCCACCGCGAGCACCCCATCCACCGCGTCGCTCGACGCCTCTGCGAGCAGACCCAGCAGGTCGTCGGCCGGGTCGCGATGTGCGGCACAGTCGACCATCACGAACGCGCCCGCCGAGTCGACCGGCAGCGGCGGACGAATGCCGAGATGGCGGCAGGCAACGTCGAGCGCCGCGGGCATCAACAACTCCACCGCGTCGAGCGAAGGCAGGGAACGCAGCCGGGGCAGTAGCGCCACCGCATCCACCAGCGAGCGGCACGCCAACAACGCCGCCGCCGTGGACCGGTACCACGGCACCAACTTCAGCCGCGCCGCGGTCACGATGGCGAGGGTTCCTTCGCTGCCGCACAACAGGCTCGGCAGGTGCGGCCCAGCGGTTTGCTTGGGCAGACCGTGCAGGTCGCGCACCACCGAACCATCGGCCAGCACGGCTTCGAGATCGGAAGAGC